>NZ_JBNATZ010000032.1:7527-16138 GCF_049701015.1 Desulfofundulus sp. | reverse complement strand
GCCGTCCGACCGATCCCCCTCCGGCCAGTCCCAGCACCTGTTCCACTTCCACCGGTATTCCAAGGGAACGGAGCTTTTCCACCATCTTCACCACCCGTTCCACCCGGGCCCGGCGAAAAAGGGAAAGACGACCAAGTAACTCGCAATGATCAATGCGAAAAAGATAGCCGAGAATATGTACTTCGCGGCCCTCTTCCTCCGTGCTCAGCTCCACCCCGGGCAAAACCGGGAAGGAAAGCCTTTTGCCCACCTCCAGCGCGGGAAGTACGCCATCAATGCTATCATGGTCCGTAATGGCCAGGGCAGAAAGCCCCGCCCCGCAGGCCTCTTCTACAACCCTGCCGGGGGTGTCGGTGCCGTCAGAAAAGGTAGTGTGGACGTGCAGATCACAGGGCATTACTTCACCTCATTCGACACGACTGGCATTTCTTCCTGCCGGGAGAACCTGCTGGAACACCCGCAAGAAGTTCCCCCCCAGGATGGCAGAAATCTCCTCGTCCCGGTATCCCCGTTGCCACAGGGCACGGGTTAAGGAGGGCAGGCAGGAGATGTCCTCCAATCCCGGGGTAACATTTTTAATACCGTCAAAGTCGGAACCTATTCCCACGCAGTTCACCCCTCCGAGAGCGACCATGTGATCAACATGATCCAGCAGTTTGTCCAGTGAAGGTTCCGAGGGATGAACAAATTCGGGACAGAAGCACAGTCCTATTACCCCACCACGGGCAGCCAGGGCCCGGATCTGGTCGTCGCTCAAGTTGCGTCGGTGATTGCAGACGTGCCTGGTGTTGGAGTGCGAAGCAATTACCGGCGCTGTGGATACTTCCAGCACATCCCAGAAACCAGCCTCAGATAGATGGGAAACATCCACCAGCATACCCAGCCGGTTCATTTCTCTAACCACCTCCCGGCCGAAAACGGTCAAGCCACCCCGGGTTCCCTCTTCAGCCACCCCATCGGCCAGTTCGTTACGCCCGTTCCAGGTTAGAGTCAGGCTCCTCACCCCCAACCGGTAAAACATGCGCAGCACCTCGAGACGGCCACCCAGAGCCTCCCCGCCTTCTATGGCCAGCAGAACACCAATCTTACCTGAATCCCGGGCCGCCGCAATATCATCAAAACAGGTAACCAGCATTAATTCTTTCCGGTTGGCTTCCATTTCAGCATAAAACCTGTCGAAGAGTTCCAGGGCCCTGGCCACGGCCCGCTCCCGGTACACCGGGGCAATAAAGGCGGCCAAAAAAACAACATTCACACCTCCCCGGCGCAAGCGTATTAAATCCACATGCCCGCCCTTTCCCACCTCCGAGAGATGACGGTTCTGAACTTCCATAGCCGTCAGTACGTCACAATGGGCATCCACCACCATGCTCCGGTGGTGCAGCTTCAACCAGTCCACCTTCTTTTCCTCCCTTGAATAAACTAAAAAAACCTGTTTATTCGTAACCGGAATAAACAGGCCGCCTGCATAAAGTTAACTATCAATTGTTACCTGGGCTCCACTATAAGCTTGATCGCCGTTCTTTCTTCCCCGTCAATAATAATATCGGTGAAGGCAGGTATGCAGATCAGGTCCATTCCATGTGGTGCTACAAATCCTCGTGCAATGGCTACCGCTTTTACAGCCTGGTTAAGGGCACCAGCGCCAATAGCCTGTATTTCCGCACAGCCACGTTCACGGAGAACACCGGCCAGGGCTCCAGCAACAGAATTTGGATTGGACTTTGCTGAAACCTTTAATACTTCCATGCGCACCAAAGACCTCCTTCTTCTGTGGAAAAATTTTTCCGGCACCTGCTACAGTTCGTAAAATATATATTCGCTAAGGTTAGAAAAATTCCTTTTTTAAGACGCACGTTTTTTGGGATCTTTTTTCTAACTTCTGACTATTCGTAATTTTGAATCCTCCTGATTTCACGCGCTTCTCCACTGTCGTCATCAACGTCGATTACTACGGCGTTGAACTGATAGGGACCCGCAGCCACTTCAAAACGACGGGGTAACTGGGTGAGAAACTTGTTCAGTACCAGTTCTTTTTTAACGCCAATCACCGAATCCCGGGGGCCGGTCATGCCCACATCGGTAATGTAAGCGGTCCCACCCGGGAGGATGCGCTCATCAGCCGTCTGGACGTGGGTATGAGTACCGCAAACCGCCGATACCCGTCCTGCCAGGTACCACCCCATAGCCATTTTTTCAGAGGTAGCCTCGGCATGAAAGTCCACCAGGATTACCCTGGTTAAACCACCCAGCTGACTCAATAACTGATCCACTTTGCGAAAGGGGCAATCAAGTTCCGACATGAAAACACGGCCGGCCAGGTTCAAAACCGCCACTTTTCTATTGTGCCCGTCCTCCCCCAGATAAAAACCCGTGCCCGGTACTCCGGGAGGGTAGTTGGCCGGACGCAAGATCCTTTTTTCCTGCTCTATAAGGTCGAAGATTTCCTTGTGATCCCAGACGTGATTACCCATGGTGATGACGTCAATACCGCTAGCCAGCAGTTCCCTGGCCACTTCACGGGTAATACCGTTGCCTCCCGCGGCATTCTCACCATTGGCCACAACAAAATCGATGTCCAGTTCCTGAAGCAACCCCGGCAGGTTTTCTTTCAAAGCTCTCCTGCCGGGACGACCAACAATATCGCCGATGAAAAGTAAACGCACTGGAAGTATCCCCCTGGTTACTTGTTAAAAACCAGCACGCGGCCGTCTTCCCGAAAGGCAAAAAGATGCTTGTCTTCAGCAGCAATGCGCATGCTCTCAAGCATGTGCTCAATAATTTCTTCCTGGATGAGCAACTCCTCTTCAAAGAGAGAGTCATTTTCTTCAGTAACCAGGTTATCATCCAGAAACTGGCGTAGAAGCTGTACGATAAGCGCAATTTCTTCCTGAACCAGGGTTTCCACATCGCGCTGGACCTCGATCATGGTCAGTTGATCGCAAATCTGATGGTCTATGAGACTGACCCTGGTCTGCTTGCCTTCCAGCATGCTGAAAACCTCTATACTATCAAGCAGCATTCCTTTAAGCGCCGCTATTTCCCGGTAATTGAGAACCCGGGAAGCAATAAAGGTAAACTTCAAGACCTGTCTGCCGGGATCAAAATTGATGGTGGCCACCTCAGGGTAACGCACCAGGATGGAGATCAGCAATCCCACACTATCTGCAACATCTTCCCTGCCCGTTACCAAAAAAGTCACCTTCCTTTTGTCCTCATACCAGCAATACGTTTAAATTCGGTTTCATCGTGCAAGTTCCTGCCTCTTTAAGGGAAGCAGTTTGAAAAAATTTTATACCATGAAAGGGAAATGACCCCTTTCAAGGGGTCATTTTGCATAATCAACCACCCGGGTTTCCCGTATAATGGTTACTTTAATCTGGCCCGGGTAATCCAGTTCTTTTTCGATTTTCTTGGCAATCTCCCTGCTCAGGCGGACAGCCCCAAGGTCATCAACCTTGTCCGGCTTAACCATAATCCTGATCTCCCGGCCTGCCTGGATAGCGTAGCACTTGTCCACGCCCTCGAACGAACTGGCAATTTCTTCGAGTTTTTGCAGCCGTTTAATATAGGCTTCCAGGGTTTCCCTGCGTGCGCCGGGCCGGGCGGCGGATATGGCATCAGCCGCCTGTACGAGCACGGCGGTAATGGTCCGGGCTTCCTGATCCCCGTGGTGGGCGGCAATAGCATTTATCACCTCTGGATGTTCGCGATACTTTTTAGCCAGTTCCACACCTATGGAGACGTGGGGGCCCTCCACCTCGTGATCGACCGCCTTACCAATGTCATGCAACAGACCAGCCCGCTTGGCGATCTGTACATCCACACCCAGCTCGGCAGCCATCAGCCCTGCCAGGTGGGCTACTTCGATGGAATGTTTGAGCACGTTCTGCCCGTAACTGGTCCGAAACTTCAGGCGGCCCAGAAGAGTAACCAGTTCGGGATGCAACCCGTGCACCCCGGTTTCGAAAGTAGCCTGCTCTCCGGCCTCACGTATCTGGGCCTCCACTTCCCTGCGAGCTTTTTCCACCATTTCTTCGATGCGGGCGGGGTGAATGCGCCCGTCAACAATGAGCTTTTCCAGAGCAATACGGGCAATCTCCCGCCGAATCGGATCAAACCCTGAAAGGATTACAGCTTCCGGAGTATCATCGATAATTAAATCGATCCCGGTCAGAGTTTCAAAAGCGCGAATGTTCCGCCCCTCCCGCCCGATGATGCGGCCCTTCATCTCATCACTGGGCAGTGGAATAACCGCCACCGTAGTTTCAGTGACGTGGTCCGCGGCACACCGCTGAATGGCCAGGGAAATGATCTCCCGGGCGCGCCTTTCTGCCTCCTCCCGGGCCTTGTTTTCCACATCCTTGATCATCAGGGCCGCCTCGTGCTGTACTTCCTTTTCAATACCTGCCAGCAACTGCTGCCGTGCTTCCTCCGAAGTCAGCCCCGAGATACGTTCAAGTTCGCTAACCTGTTGTTGATAAATCTCGTTCAATCGCGTTTTCAGGCTCTCAATCTCTGCCTCCTTACGGTTAAGGGCTTCTTCTTTGCGTTCAATGGACTCGATTTTACGGTCGAGGGTTTCTTCCTTCTGCAGGAGCCTCCGCTCCAGACGCTGCAGTTCGGACCGGCGCTCCTTATTTTCCCTCTCCATCTCATTGCGCAAACGCAGGACTTCTTCTTTAGCCTCAAGGATAGCTTCCCGTTTTTTTGCTTCTGCAGCCTTTTCTGCCTCTTCTATTATCTTCCTGGCTTCAGTTTCGGCCGAAGCAATCCTCGCCTCCACCAGGTACTTGCGAACCAGATACCCAATGGCAAAAGCAACCACTGCAGCGACCACTGTTACAACTGCGATCATAGCCTGCAAATTGTCTCACCTCCCTCAAACATACTCCCTGACATCCCGGCATTTCCAACCCCCGGGATCTGCCTGGATGTTTATCAGGTATACAAAAAAAAGACCGAGTTTGACTCGGTAGAAAAAGAATCGGCACTACTTCTTTTCAGGCCACGGGCAAGAAAAACCCCCTCTACCTCTTTTAGAGGCAAATCTTGAGGTTATGACCCTCCCTGTAGAAGGTTGTATCTATTTCAAACCCGTACCTGGTAGTTACCAATTCTATTTTCTCCCAACGATAATTCTATATATTTTATGGGAGAATGTCAAGGCTCATCCCTCGCCAGCAACGGGCAATACAAAAGCGCCATTAAATTATTCACCTGTGGCTTCGTCACCTGTGGAAGCGATTTTAAGACCGCCTATCTGAAGCTGCTGGCGAATTTTTTGCTCAATCTCCCGTGCCACTTCCGGGTGTTCCCGCAAATACTCCTTCACATTCTCCCGCCCCTGCCCCAGCCTTTCCTCTCCGTAAGAATACCAGGTCCCGCTCTTGGTCACAATTTTCATCTCCGTGGCCAGATCCAAAAGCGTACCTTCCCGGGAAATCCCCGTACCGTACATGATATCAAAATCTGCCTGTTTAAAGGGCGGGGCCAGCTTATTTTTAACCACCTTCACCCGCGTCCGGCACCCGATGATATCCGAACCCTGCTTCAACGCTTCCAGCTTGCGTACTTCCAGGCGTATGGAAGCGTAAAACTTCAGCGCCCTGCCACCGGGTGTGGTTTCCGGGTTCCCAAACATCACGCCCACCTTTTCCCGTAACTGGTTGATAAAAATGGCCGTCGTCCGGGATTTACTGATAGCACCGGTCAGCTTGCGCAGGGCCTGGGACATCAGGCGGGCCTGCAGGCCAACCTGGAGCTCACCCATTTCCCCTTCAATTTCGGCCTTTGGGACCAGGGCTGCTACAGAGTCAATGACCACGACATCTATAGCACCACTCCGCACCAGTGCTTCACAGATCTCCAGGGCCTGCTCACCTGTATCAGGCTGGGAAACCAGCAGATTCTCAATATCAACTCCCAGGTTTTTGGCGTAGACCGGATCCAGAGCATGTTCCGCATCGATAAAAGCAGCTATGCCGCCGGCCTTTTGGGCTTCGGCGATAATATGCAGGGCTACGGTAGTCTTTCCCGAAGACTCCGGGCCGAAGATTTCCACCACCCGACCCCGGGGGACTCCACCCACCCCCAGGGCAATGTCCAGGGACAGGGCACCGGTGGGAATTACCTCTACGTTCAATCTAGCAGTTTCACCCAGCCTCATAATGGCCCCTTTGCCAAAACTCTGCTCAATTTTACTTAAGGTCGCTTCAAGAACTTTCAATCTATCATTGGACACGTTAAAACACCACCTTAAAAAATTAGTACCCACCGGGCCGGGTTAAAAGAGGAGCCCCGGGCTGGTACAATTCATGGACGGGGCTGGGGTCGGGAAAGCAGGTAGAGCCGGATCATGTTCAGCGCAGCATTGGCCGCTCCCTGCCTAACTGCCTGACGGTGGCCTGGAAAGCGAAATTCCCGGTAACTGGTACCATCGGGAGCAGCCAGGGCAATATAAGTAAGCCCCACAGGTTTGGCCGGGGTACCCCCGCCCGGACCGGCAATACCGGTAATGGACAACCCCAGGTGCGCTCCGGTAAGTGACCTTACTCCTTCGGCCATGGCCAGGGCAACCTGCCGGCTTACGGCACCGTGGGTTTGAAGAACCCCTGCCGGGACACCCAGGACTTTTTCCTTCACCCTGTTATCGTAAGCCACAACACCGCCCAAAAAATAAGCGGAACTACCGGGTATGGAGGTAAGGCGGGCGGCAGTCAACCCACCGGTACAGGATTCCGCCAGGGCGCACGTCAAACCTTTTTCCGCCAGCAGCCGCCCCACCACTTCCTCCAGAACATCCTCATCCATCCCAAACACGTAATCAGCCAGGCGCTCCCGCACCTTCTCCAACAAGCCGTTCACCATCTGGTCGGCCGCAGCACCATCAGCAGCCCTGGCACTAATGCGTACATGCACCTCCCCGGGCTTGGCCACGTAAGCTATGCCGGGGTTACCCTGCCCCCCCAGGTCACCGATCAGCTCCTGAACCCCGGATTCGGAGATCCCGGTAACCTTGAGCAATCTGGTACGGGTAACCGTCCCCCGGTTGCCCAGGGAGTCCAGGTAGGGAGCCACCGAGGTCTCAAACATGGCTTTCAATTCCCGGGGTGGTCCGGGCAAGAGGATGATCACCCTGCCCCGGTGTTCCAGCAGGGCCCCCGGAGCGGTACCCGCAGGATTCGGCAACACCCTGGCCCCCGCGGGGAAGCAGGCCTGTCTGGCCATGCTCCCGGATACGGTCGCCCCCCGGCTTGCCATGAATTCCTGGAGTCGTTGCAGCGTCGGTTCGTCAATTACCATGGGCAACCCCAGCACCCTGGCTACGGTATCTTTGGTAAGGTCATCGGTGGTGGGACCCAGACCTCCGGTAACAATAATCAGATCAGCCCTTCCCAGGGCGTCTTCCAGAGCCCGGGCAAGACGGTCCCAATCGTCGCCCACAGTAGTGTGCAGGACAACCTCAATCCCCCGGGCTGCCATTTGTTGACCCAGATACTGGGCATGGGTATTGAGCACCTCTCCTAAAAGCAGTTCAGTGCCGGTGAAAATAAATTCGGCCTGCATGTACTCACTTCCTTATCTCCCCTTAAATTTATCTTTTCGCCAGGATACCTAAAAACCCTGCCATCCCCGGTAAAATGTACTACAGGGAGGTCAATAGACCTCCCTTGCACCAAATTTGCCCCTTCGTTTCATGCGTTATGCAGCTGGTGGGTTAAGCAAACGGCGGAATTCCTCGCCGGTAACCTTCTCCTGTTCCAAAAGCAATTGTGCCACCCGCTCCAGAACACCCCGTTTTTCACTCAAATAGGAACGTACGCGTTCCTCCTGTTCTCGCAGAATTTCCGTAAGTACACGGTAACGCAGCCAGCCGGGAAGGACTTCCACATCCACAACACCCAGACGGGACATGCCATTTTTGATGATCTGTTCAGCTACACGGGTGGCCTCCCGGAAATCATTACTGGCTCCAGTACTGCGGTTCCCCAGGATCAATTCTTCGGCCACCGCCCCGGCCAGCATGATGGCTATTTGATTTTCCAGGTAGTCTCTTGTGTACAAATAGGTATCATCCTCGGGGACCTGACGCATATAACCCAGCGCCTGCCCCCGGGGAGTAATGGTCAGGGTGGATACGGAGCCACTCCTTACCAGTTCACTTAATAGAGCATGGCCGGTTTCGTGAATGGCTACCCGCCTCAACTCGGCCGGAGCGGGCCGGCGGTCCAGACGGTCCCCCATCATGACCTTATCCACTGCTTCGTGGAAATGCCGCTGGTGAATGACATCGCAACCCTCCCGCATGGCCAGAATGGCTGCCTCATTGGCAAGGCTCTCCAGGTGGGCACCGCTGAAGCCAAAAGTCTCCCTGGCCAGAACCTCCAGGGAAACATCATCGGCCAGGGGTTTGTTTTTGGTATGCAGCTTTAAAATTTCGAGCCTACCCTGCTTGTCCGGCAAATCCACTCTTACCTGGCGGTCAAAGCGGCCGGGCCTCAACAGAGCGGGGTCCAGCATATCAACCCGGTTGGTGGCCGCCACCACCAGTACCTGCACCTTATCATCCACTTTCAAGCCGTCCATCTCGACCAGCAGCTGGTTGAGG
>NZ_JBNATZ010000032.1:0-7517 GCF_049701015.1 Desulfofundulus sp. | reverse complement strand
ATGGCTGGTAGTTTGGCCCCTTTTGGCTCCGAGAATATCGATCTCGTCGATAAAGATCAGGGCATGCTTTTTACCCTGCTTTAGAGCACTTTCCCGGGCCATCTGGAAAAGGCGCCTCACCCGCTGCGCGCCCACACCGGCATACATTTCGATAAATTCCGAACCGCTGCAGGCCACAAAAGCGGCATCGGTATAACTGGCCGCCGCCCGGGCAAGCAGGGTTTTTCCTGTACCGGGTGGCCCCGTCAACAAAATTCCCTTTAACGGCCTGATGCCCAGCTTTTGAATCTGGTGATAATTTTTAATAAAGTCAAGGGCCTCGCGCAATTCCTGAATGGCCGCCGCCTGGCCACCGATGTCGGCAAAGGAAATCTCTTGGCGGGCAATCACCTGTTCACCAGCAAAGTTACGGGCCAGTAAACCGCGAGACCGGGCCACATAGTACAAACCCGCCCCGGCCGCGCCCACAAAGATCAGCGGAGTTACATCATGACCGTTGATGAGCAGGAAAAGGATACCGGCCAGAACCAGACCCAGGCCAATTTCCTTCAACATGAAATACCTTCCCTTCAATCAGCTGATCAACCGGCAAGTTGTCTGGTGATAACATTTTTATTATAGCATATAGGAGGGGACAACAGGCTCAGGTAATGTATACCACAAATGGTACCTTGAAAACTAACGGGTTAAACCGGTGTTCTCGGGGCTTGAAACGACCCTGCGGGGGATTACTCTATAAAGGTGACAGTCCCGGTGTTTCATATGCACATATATATTTTCTTCATCGAGAGAAATAATGGCTTCCACCCCCAGCGAAGCAGTCCGGTCTTCGATATAACGAACCATCTCCCGGTAATTACCCCGTACCTGAGCCTCATAGAGGGCAAACTGGCTGTAATAAAAAGCCTTTTCCAGTTCCCGATCCCTGTTATCCTTAAATTCAAGAGTAAAAGGCTGGCGGCCAAGGACTTTCTGAATCGACTTCCTCAACCTCCGGTAGGTATCCCCCAGGTCAACTATATCCTTTGGCTGTACGGTAATTTTATAGACCCCGTCCTCCCTTTCAATAGAAAAGTTCTGAACCGCCCTATCAGCCTCCAACACCCGTGCAAGAGGTTCCTGATAGTTGTAACGGTTATAAATCCACTGGACAGCAAAGAAAAAAGATAGACCTACCAGCATTGCCACCAATATTATTGGAATACGCCATCCATACCACTGCATATACCCGATCCCTTCAAAAAATTTTTAAGTTTAAAAAGGAATTTAAAAACCATCTTTTTTAAGCAGCGTCCAGCCCCGGTTAAGGTAATCGACCCCCGACCAGATGGTAAAAACAATAGCGATCCACATAGCCAGGTTCCCGGGGGTCAAACGGGTGACGCTAAAGGGAGAGGCCTGTAAAAGAAGGGCTACAATGGCTATAATCTGGGTGATGGTCTTGAGCTTACCCAGCATGCTGGCCCCGAGAACAGTACCCTCGGCAGCCATTAACGAGCGCAGTCCTGTAATGGCAAATTCCCTCCCGATAATGATCATGGATACCCAACCGGGCAAACGGTGCAGTTCAACCAGTGAAATCAAGGCACTGGATACCAGAAGCTTATCCGCCAGGGGGTCCATTAGTTTACCAAACCGGGTAACGAGCTGGCGTTTTCTGGCAAGGTAACCATCCAGGCCATCGGTGCTGGCAGCCAAAATAAAAACGGCAGCAGCAACGTAGTCCCCGTAAGGCACCTGGAGGGATACCACGGTCAAGAAGATGGGAATCAAAAAAATCCTGGCCAGGGTCAAACGGTTTGGTAAATTCATGCAAGTTCCCCCATCAGGTCGTACTCCCTGGCCCGGGTAATCTTTACGACCGCAAAATCGCCCGGGCCAAGACTCGCACGGCCACCTGCGAAGTACACCCGGCCGTCAATTTCGGGAGCATCGGCCTCGGTACGGCCGAAATAACGGGTGCCTTTCTTCCCTTCCACCAAAACGTGCACGAGGCTACCTACCAGAGAACGGTTGTGCTCCAGGGATATCTGCTGCTGTAAAGCCATGGCCCTGTGGTAACGCTCTTCCTTAACTTCTTCCGGAACCTGGTCGGTCATAGCAGCAGCCGGTGTACCTTCCTCGGGGCAGAATTTAAACACCCCCGCCCTTTCAAAGCGCATCTCGCTCATGAAATCGAGCAACTGTCGAAAGTCTTCCTCCGTTTCTCCGGGAAAACCGACCATAAAAGTAGTACGCAGGGTCAACCCGGAAATAGACCGGCGCAATTTGGAGACAAGCTCGCGAAGCTTAAAGGCACTCCGGCCCCGCCCCATGCGGGCCAGCACAACCGGGCTGGCGTGCTGTAGAGGTAAATCGATATAGCGGCAAACCTTATCGCAAGACGAAAAAACATCGATGAGTTCATCGGTAAACCCGTCAGGGTGGGCATAAAGCACGCGGATCCAGCGTATGCCGGGCAAATCATTGAGAGAACACAACAACGAAGCCAGCTTCCGTTCCCCGTAAATGTCAAGGCCATAACGGGTGGTATCCTGAGCCACAAGGACAACCTCTTTAACTCCATTCAGGGCCAGGTCTTTGGCCTCCTGAAGGATGGATTCCATTGTGCGACTGCGATAGGCCCCCCGGATGGAAGGAATGGCACAATAAGTACAGCAGTTGCTGCAACCCTCGGCAATTTTTACATAAGCCGTGTGCCCACCGGTAGTTCTAATCCGGGGCAGGTCGGCATCATAATCAAAACCGGGCTCCCCCACGGCCACAACCCGTTCCCCGGCCAGAGTTCGCCGAACCACATCTACCACCCGGTTGATCATGCCCGTACCCAGCACACCGTCAACCTCGGGCATCTCATCCATTAATTCGCCGGAGTACCGCTGGGCCAGGCACCCGGTAACCAGGAGCACCCGGCAGCGGCCCTCTCTTTTGTACTGTGCCATCTCCAAAATTTGATCGATGGATTCTTCTTTGGCGGGAGTGATAAAACCACAGGTATTTACGATCAGGACATCCGCCTCTTCAGGGTGAGGCGTAATGGCAAATCCGGCCGCAGCCAGCTGCCCCAACATCAGTTCTGTGTCCACCAGATTTTTCGCACAACCCAGACTGACCATGCCAATACGGTAGGACATTTTGCTACTTCACCAACCCGGGTTCAGTATAACTCAAAAAAAACGGTCCTGTCAAAAAAAGGTGCGGCCCGAAAGGGCCGCCCGGATAAAAACCGGGTTTATTCGCCCAGCAAGCTTGCTATTCCTTCGTCGATATGGGAGTTGATCTGGGCAATGGCTTTTTTCAGGGAGGAAAAATCGTTAAGAACGCATCCTTCACTCCAGCGGGCTATCAGGTACTGTACAAAGGCAAGATAACCTTTGACTGAAGCCACCCGGAAAAGATCGCGGTAAACATTGTTCTCAGGTCGTCCCGAACAGTGTTTCCCGGGACGGTGTGTAATGGTGAAATTACCCAATTCCCGTCCTTTCCGGTACCAGGAGAGAACGCCGTCATACAGACTGACCTCTTGACCGCATGAGTCACAGATAAAGGAACTCATGAAAAACCTCCTATCCCTGGGTGGAGACGGAAAACTCCCGGCTTACCACCTGTCCCCTACCCCCAAGTACACCCAGATCCCGGCCATTTACCTGTACATTGACCACACCGGCGTTGCCAAGTTTAACCCAGATGTGGTTCCTGGCCTGGAAGCATTTAGATTGATTGGCTGGAACTTCACCGGTAAATATGGCCTTACCATCAACTACTACCTGCATCCAGCAGGTTTCATCGGTAACATTGAGAACCAGGTTAACCCCTTCCGGCTTGCTGTTACCGGCTACAGTTGAAGCCGGTGCAGAGGAAGAGGTTTGCCGGTGTTGCGTGTAACCGGCGTGCTCCGGGGACGACCTGGCGGGGCTACCTGCAGGTTTAGCCCGGGAAACAACGTCGTAAGCCGCACCATGGGTGAGACCGGCCAGCCAACCAGCACCCCATAAGAGAAGGATGGCTATGAACAACCCCGTTGCCGCACAGGCAAGGCGGCGTGAGGGCCACTTGAACGGCAGTCTTTTGGTAGATCCAGAAAATGGTTGTGCAGCAGGTGGTACCTCTTCGGGAGACAACATCTCATCAACTCGGGCCACCAGGGCCCCGGCATCCAGCCCCAAAAACCTGGCGTAATTGCGGAGAAAACCCCGTACATAAACCCGCCCGGGCAGCACATCAAAGGCCTCCTCCTCCAGTGCCTCCAGGTATTTGCGGCGGATTTTCGTTTCCGCCTCAACCTGCTCCAGGGACAACCCCCGGGCATGGCGGGCTTCCCGCAGCATATTTCCAATCTCCACCGGATTCACCTTCCTTCACCCGTCCATATTCGGGGAGACCTGTAATCCACTCCCTTACCCGTCTGGCTGCCTCATCCATATCAGACGCATTTACACAAAGATCATAATCCGGGCTGGGTTCATCTGGATATCCGTAGAGAGGATCATAGTATCTGGTCAAAAGATAGGAAAAAACCTGGTCAAATTCTCCGCGGGCCAGCAACCGGTTCAGTTCAGCCACCCGTCGTGTACCAAGGTGTCTGGCCAGGGCCGCAGTGGCTTCCTGTAACGCAGGGATGTTCTGTTGCGGTCCACAGGTATACTCCTGTCGGATGCGCCTTACACGATTTTCCAGAGAGTCATAGAGCAGTACCCGGTACCCTTTCTCCATAGCCCTGAGTATCACTGGTGGAACCAGCAGGTTGCCTAAACGGCGGCTTTCACATTCAACGATAAATACCCCTTTTTTTTCTGCTGCCATCAAGGCCTGAACAATAAGTCCCTCGAACATTTTCTGGCTGGGAGAAGGAGGCAAGCCAATCTTACCGTAGACGGACCCGCGGTGCCGGGCCAGCCCCTCCAGGTCTAAAACGGGCAGGCCCTCTTCCGCCAGACGGCCAAGTAAAATTGTCTTGCCCACCCCTGTCAATCCGTGAATGACCACGGCCTTCAACGGCAGCTCCTCTACTCCCAGGTAACAGTTAACAAAACGGCGATAGGCCTTATACCCCCCCAGGATGCGATATACGGTAAAGCCCATTGTATCAAGGATGGCTGACGCAAAATAACTGCGCAGTCCTCCCCGCCAGCAAAAGAGAAGCAATCGCCGGCCATGAGCCAGTCGTTCTACAGTCTCGACCCAGCGGGGCAGGCGGGGGGATATAAGCTCCAGACCCAACTTGCGGGCCTCCGCCGGTCCTTTTTCTTTATACACGGTTCCGACAAGAGCCCGCTCCACATTGTCCAGCAGAGGAACATTTACCGCACCAGGAATAGTTGCCTCGCCGTACTCACCCTCCGAACGCACATCCAATAAAAGAACATCCCTTAAAGAAAGGGCTTCAGTGACGTTAATTTCTTTAATCATAATGTCACCTGCATATTATACTGGCTGATACTATACTTTTGCCCTACTCCAGGTCGTTCTAGTCTCCTCTGCACTCCCGGCTATTTAAAGCCGAGAACATTCCGCGCAGGTCAACAAAGTGTTTTTCTACATACAACTCCAGTTTCCTTTCGAGCCACAAATTTTTACCCTACCTTTTTTTGAAAGTTTGTTTGAACTGCTCCAGGGTAATGAGCACGGAGCGCGGCTTACTACCCTCGTACCCTCCTACAATGCCCTTCTTTTCCATAATGTCCATCAGCCGGGCCGCCCGGGCATACCCCACACGGAGACGCCTTTGCAGCAGGGAAATGGACGCGTGACCCGTTTCAATAAATATTTCCACAGCACGGGGCAACAACTCGTCTTCCATTTCATCCTCCCGTTCCTCATGACTTTCTTCATGGACGACCTGTGTCTCAAAATGAGGGCTCGCCTGTTTCTTCAGGAAAGACACAAGCGCTTCCACTTCCTGATCGGAGAGATACGCTCCCTGAACCCGGATGGGTTTGGGTGAACCCACCGGGAAAAACAACATATCCCCCTTTCCCAGGAGCTTTTCCGCGCCGGCCATGTCCAGGATGGTGCGGGAATCGATCTGGGAAGAAACGGCAAAAGAGATCCGTGAAGGGATATTGGCTTTGATCAGGCCGGTGATGACATCCACTGAAGGGCGCTGGGTAGCCACTACCAGGTGAATCCCTGCAGCGCGGGCCATCTGAGCCAGACGACACACCGCATCCTCCACATCAGCCGGAGCGACCATCATTAAATCAGCCAGTTCATCAATGATGATTAGAATGAGCGGGAGCGCCTCCCGTGGCTCCAAACCCGTGTCCTGACTGCGACAGAGCTCGTTATAACGTGTAATATCTCTCACTCCAGCCGCGGCAAACAGCTCATACCGGTGTTCCATTTCTTTAACGGCCCAGCGCAGCGAGGTAGCCGCCTTTTTGGGATCGGTGACCACGGGCGACACCAGGTGCGGGATCCCGTTGTAGGTAGATAGCTCCACCATTTTGGGGTCGATAATTAAAAACTTCACTTCACCGGGCGTAGCCTTGAAAAGAATACTGGCAATAATGGTATTCAAGCAAACACTTTTCCCGGAACCGGTTGCACCAGCAATCAGCAGGTGGGGCATGCGGGCCAGGTCGGCCACCACCGGATTGCCGGCAATATCTTTGCCCAGGGCCACGGTTAACCGGGAAGAAGCCTGCCGGAAATCCGGAGTTTCCAGCAACTCCCTCAAATAAACCATGGAAACTTCCCGGTTGGGTACTTCAATCCCCACAACCGCCTTACCGGGAATAGGTGCCTCGATACGGACGTCAGGTGCTGCCATGGACAGCGCAATGTCATCGGCCAGGCTGACAATACGGCTGACTTTGATACCGGCCGGAGGCTGAATCTCATATCTGGTAATGGCCGGCCCCCGGGAAACCTGCACCACCCTGGCTTTCACCCCGAAACTGTTAAGAGTCTCTTCCAGCTTACGAATATTTTCGGTAATATCTCTGCTATTTTTTATATTTTTGGAACGAGCCGGTTTGGACAGCAGACTCAAAGGAGGAAATTGATAAGGCTGGGAACCGGAAGAAACCTCCTTCTCCCCGGCAGTTCCGCCGGGTGGGGAAACAGGAGAGGGTGCTGCGCACAAAGCGCGGGTAACCGCCGTATCACATGCATTATGATCAACCTCCTGTACACCTGTCACTTCCGCTGGAGTAATTATCTCCGCGCTTGATATCCCCGGCCCACTTTGATCTATAATCACCGGCTCTCCCCCCGGCTTATCCCCTGTCTCTTCCACTTCCATAAACAATAAACCACCGGCATGCTCGCAGAGATTTTTAAGAACAACCATAAACCTGTTTAATAACGCACTCAGAGAAACGTTGCTACTCAAAAGCACTCCCATCAGAGTCAAAGTAACCAGGACAACCCAGGTACCTGTAAAACCAAAGGAACGCTCCAAAAGGAAAAAGCAAACCGCACCTACAAGGCCGCCCCCCTCCCCTGCCAGGCCCGCTTGGAGGGAATAATCCTCTGGTACCAGCATATGCAGGAGGGTAAGGGCTACCACAAAG
>NZ_JBNATZ010000031.1:5321-16203 GCF_049701015.1 Desulfofundulus sp. | reverse complement strand
CCTGACTATTGTCTCACAACCGACGATCCATTTATGTCGCTTTTTTCCATTTACCCCTGGAAACAAGCTTAGTTTGGTATGCGCTTTTTTGGAAAATTTTCTTAGAAATTTTGGCCCTTGGATCTTGACATATTACCGTAAGGCTTTTTTGAAGTGAAACTAATTGCTGGAGATTAGTATGTTTACGACCATTGCACACCTACTAAACTTTTGGCAACAAACAAAACCCTCAACAAAACTGTAAATTAATCCCCCCCCCAGCGCAAGATTCTTTTCTTCAACGGGCAAAACAGCCCCGTGAATTGTTTATTTTAGCCGGTTAGCGGACGAAAACTTTTTGCAACAGTTGGGCCACCTTCTCCATCCCGTCGATCAGGCGTGGTCCGGGCCGGCACAACCAGTGGCAGGGAACGGCATGGACGCATCTCTTCTCGACCGCGTGAACCCCCGTCAGCAGGGGGTGGTTCAGCATGTCTGCCACATCCCGTACACAGGGGCGTTCCGGCAGGTCGCAGCCCGGGCACCTTTTTTTTAGCGGTTCACCGGAAACCCGACCGCAGACCAAAATCACTTCCGGGTTAAACTGACACACCGCATCCCTGGAAAGCCAATAGGCAGCTTGGTGCTTGGGGGCGGGCAAAAGATCCGCCCCGGCCACTCTCAGGGCGTCATACTGGCAGGAAGCCGGTCCGGGCGTAACCAGGGTCTTCTCACCCATGACAAAAAGAACCCTCATACGAGAACGCCGTGCAACCTTTTCGCGGAGCCCGGCTACTCTGGCCCTGAACGTGGCCACCGTCGAACGACCCGCTTCACCGGCCCGTGTCATGCGCACTATCTCTTCCATTCCCTCGAGCAGTTCCGCAACCCGGCGGGGTGCAAAGTCAAAAACCGTTAGGCCCGCCCGGCGTAGCTCCTCTACGCAACCCCGGTGTATAACTCCCCCGGCCAGAACCAGGTCGGGCCGCAACGATATAATCCTGTCTACGTCCGGACGGTTAAAAAGACCAACCTGTTCTATACCCGTTGCCTGTGGTGGGTAATCACAGTGGGCGGTAACCCCCACCACCTGCTCGCCAAGCCCCAGGGCGAAAAGGGTTTCCGTATGACCGGGTACGAGCGAGACAATTCGCATAATTACCTCCCGCGAACTACCGTTTTTGAAAAAATTCCTGGCGGTTGATTTCCCCTGTCTTCACAAAGTTAGAAGCGCCCATAAGCTTTTCCACTGCCGGCATAATTTGCGGCGGGGCAATAAGGACCAGCACATTGATCTGGTTCTCCTTCACCGGTACATCTTGCATCTCAATGGTGCACTGGCCCATCACATAGTTGTACAGGTGAAGCCGATCCTCTATTTGCACAAAGCCCTTCACCCGGAGCACTTCCCGGGGTAAACGGACGGTCATTTCCAGGAGATCGGATCGCGTACCTCCTTTCCAGAAAAAGGATGCAGACATTAACGGGTCCGGAGGTGTAAGGGATTCATGAATATCGGACAACAGCTCTTCGACATACCGTTCCAGTTCCTCTTCGCTCATTGGCCGCCCCAGTTCATACCTCGCACCTTCAAGCGGCTGATCCAGAGATAAAAGCTCAGCCACGTTTATATCGGCATATGTTGCCTCGTAAAAGTGGGGAGCGGGGTGGTACTTTTTGACGAGATTTTTTATTTCTTCAACCTGCTCCCGGGAAGCCAGGTCGATCTTGTTGATAATAAATCTCGTGGAGGAGGATATCTGCTTTTCCACCGAAGCATAAACCTGGAAGGCATCCAGGAAGTTGGCTGCATCGATAATGCAAAACTGTTCTTTAAACCTGAAACAGCCCTTAAATATGGGCAGGTTAAGGTCCTTTTTGAGGTCAACCGGATTGGCCACGCCGGTAGATTCAATCAACAAAATGTCCGGCTTGATTTTTTGGGCAATCTCGTACAGACCCTTGATAAAATCCGTTTTCACGCAGGCGCAAAAGATGGATCCTTTGCTAATTTCCAGGATATCCAGGTCTTGACCAGCCACCAACGTACCGTCAACGCCAATTTCACCAAACTCATTCATCAAGATCATTAATTTTCGATCTTTGGGAAATTGGCAAATGAAACGGTTCAAGAAAGTGGTTTTGCCACTGCCCAAAAAACCGGTAATGAGATAAACATCTGTGGATTCAGCCATGGTTTACCCCCCTGGCTATAATTCATACAATGGTATTCCTTTTTGGTCCCCACCCTGCAGTTGCAAAATGTTATGACAGAATTTACACACGGCCAGGCTTTCTCCCGGTTGCAGTTCACGCCAGATCCTGTCGTAGAGATCGATATTCGTCTCCCCCAGTTCTTCTACCTTCAGTTCTTCCGGAGGATCCAGCGGCCTGACGCGGTCGTTTTTGCCGCAATAAGGGCAGATAACCCCAAACAAAACCACGTCTGTCCTGGGGAGCCCCAACGTAAGGACTAAATTCCTGAATTGTTCGATGGTTTCCACTTTCATACTCATCGCCCCTCTTAACAACAACATTTGTAAGCCCTTAAGATACGTTCATCCATGTCAAAATAGAACTTCGCGTAGGAAGTACCGTCCCTGCGAGCACGAATCCCGTGCAGGGTATCGGCCAGTTCAATAGTACTTCGCAAGTGGGTGATCATGATCAGCTGCCTTTTCCGGGCCAACTTCTTGAATAACTGCTGCATATGGTGGTGATATATCCAATCCAGGGCTGGCTCTACTTCGTCCAACAGGTAAAAGGGGCTCTGCAATTCCTCAAAAAGGGCCAGATTGGCGGCCAGCGAACAGATGGTTTTCTCACCGCCGGAAAGAAGGAGCGGGTTCTTTCTTCCTTTTCCAGGAAAAACGACTTCAATGGCCAGGCCGGAGTCGCCACCAGTATCAACCAGGAACAGCTCGCCCCCTCCCTCCGGGACAAGCATGCTCAAGAAATTCTTGAAATGGGCGTTAATCCTGCTGATTAGATCTCCATCCACCTTTTCATTGAACAGTACTTTCACATATCTAAACCGATCTGCGGGGCCCAGCTGCAGAAAGCTTTCCACCTGCCCCTGCCGGATCACTGTTTTTGTAACATTTTTCAGCCCCAGTTCGGTCAATTTCTGGTAATAACCTGCAGCCGTCAGCTCAATCCCGTCACAAAAGAATTCTTCCGTTCCCTGGCGGCGGGCCTGCCGGGCCAGCTTAACCTGCGGAGCTTTTTGATCCTCACCCAGCTTAATGGTCAGGGCCACCCTGGCCGTTTCCGCCGGAGGGTATTCCTGAGACCCGCTGAAAAACAGATCCCCATATTGCTGGCAGCGCAACCGCTGCAGATCGCTCTCGCCCACGGCCCAGGCAATGGCATCCAGTACATTTGTTTTCCCCACGCCATTATTACCGATGATTACTCCAATGCCGGACTTAAAATTAACCACTGTTTCCGTGGCGTAGGATTTAAAACCGGTCAAGGTGACTTCCTGCAAATACACCGGGCTCCCCCCCTGCATCTTCCCCATTGAAAATTATCTTTGCATCTTAAGATGGCAGCAATCAACTCATCCTGGGAAGGTATGGTGGACTCATAAACCACTTCGTTGTTCAGGGCAATGGCAGGTATGACCCTGGCCCCCAGTTCCAGTTTGCGGTTGATTCCTTCCAGGCTCTTCACATTCCAGATTAAAACCTCAATTCCGTCCTGTATTTCCTGCGGTAAGGCCCTTACCGCTTCGGCCATATACGGCCCGGACGCTCACTGGTCGGTGAGCAATACCTCCACAAAAACCTTTGACATAATATCTTCCCGCACCTCCGCGCCAGAACTAACCGGCATATCTTGCTTTAATGGCCGCGATCAAATCCTCCTGCGGCGGAATAACGGCTTCAAAGACCAGTTCGTTGTCCAGGGCAATGCTGGGCAGGGATTTTGCTTTTAACTCCAGGAAACGTTTAATCCCTTCCCGCGTCCTCATGTCCCACTCGTGAACCTCGATTATGTCTTTAATTTCCTGCGGTAAAGCCTTTACCGCTTCCGCCATGTAGACGCAGGCCGCTCATTGCCGGAAATCGGTCAGCAATACATCCACCAGCACCCGGCGCACATCGCTTCCCTCCCCGCTAAGCCTTCACCGTTTCAACGGAAACTTGTAATCCTTCCCCCACCCACTCAAGTAAGGCGTATTTAATCTCGCCGTCCTCTTTTACAGCACCCACGTTAATGAAGTCCACTTTGCCCAGGCGCACATGTTTCCACTTATTGGTAAAAGAAAAGAGAACCACATCAACGGAAAACTGTTCGGTCATGGTTTCCAGCGCGGCAAAAACGGTCTCATTACGCAAGTAGTCGGATAGATTGCTCACCATGAGCAATTCCAGGGAATAAGGGGCGAAATCCGAAAAACCGCTTAATTCCTGGATAAAACCGCTATAAAACCCCAGGACACGGTACCGGCCCAGTTGAAAACGCAGATAGAGGGGTGCCCGCCGGAGAAATTCCCGATTCTCCGGTTTGGTACAGGGGAGAGTACGGTCAAATGGGCCCTGTACAAAAACCAACTTCTCCCTCCGCGCAAGTTCAACCACACCGTCGTTGTCACCTGCTGGACCGGTAAGGTTGCCCAGGCAAAAAACAGCTTCAGCAGGCTGGCGCATCGCTACCTGCAGTACCTCAACATTTCCGTTTACCTCGGCAATCACCGCTACCCTTTGATAGGACGCTGGAGCCTCATAGACGGTAATCGGCTCCTCTTCCCTGAGCTTCCCCTCCCGGGCCAACTGGATGGCCTGGAATAGCTGGTCGGGGCAGGATGTGTCATTCCGGCATTGAATTCCTTTCAGGAGGGGGAGAACTTCACTTAGCTCCCGGCCCTCCAGCAGACGGCTGATAAGCTGGGCGTTACCCCGGCAGCCCCCGCCCACAAACCTTACGCCGGTCAGGATATTCCCCGCCAGTTGAAAGTGGATTTCGGGCGGACAAATCCCCCTGGTCTTGTATATATACATGACCTATTCACCTGCCTGTAGTAAGAGCCCTTGCAGGGTCCTTTTTAGCTCTTCCACCGGCGGTGTGGTGCTGAAATACAACCTTCCGTTAATGAAAATGGACGGGATAGGAGCCGGCCCGCCCAACCCTTCTGATAGCTCCTTGTAACGACGGCCGCCCGTTTCCTGCCGGAGGTATACCAGTTCCAGCTTAACCCCGTCCCCCATATCTTCTATGGCCTCTTCCACGGTTTCAAGCATATAAACGCAAGGTATACAGTGGTCGCCTTCATAAATGATTTCGATAAGGATGGGTTTCAACTTTTTCACTCCCCAGGCCTGCCTTTACACTGCCGTTGGTAGGCTTTTACATGATCCCGCATTCCCGCAGGGCGGCCACAACCGTTTCCCTGTCGGGACACACGCCCATGATTCTGACCAGGTCGCCCACAATTATAGCCGGGGTAGCGGATATTTTCAGTTCCTCCAGGCGAGGGGTCGGTCCCCTGTGAATAGTAACGACCATATTCCCCCTCCATATTCGCCGGCCACTGCCTCACAAAGTTTGATTATCTCCAGGCACCCGGGACAAGGAGGATTCCTATTAAAAACATCCATTCTTACAGTCATTCTCTACACCCCGGCTTCTTTCTGGATGATCTCCATCAACTCGGATTCTTTCAGCACCCTGCCCACGGCTACCGTTTTGCCGTTGACCACCACCGTCGGGGTGAGCATGACACCGTATTTTTGCCCCAACTCTGAAAGGGCGTCATGTTTCTCCACCGTCACCTCTCCCTGAGGAAATTGGGCCGCCGCCTGCCGGGCCTCCCTTTCGGCCTGCAGGCATTTCTGGCATGGAGGTGAGGTGCCAAAGACCAGTATCTTCACCCTGTTTCCCATTTTCATCTTCCTTTCGAAACCGTGCCCGTAATCCCCCGTCATTCTCCGTTCCCCCTGCGGCAAATGAAATCTTCGATGCTCTGCGCCAGTTCCTCCACCGACGGTATGCGGTCAAATACCATCTCACCGTTAATAAAAATAGACGGGATGGGTGCGTAACAGTGTAGCTTTCTCACATCCTCCTCCCCGTACAGGGAAACGGAAAGCTCATAAAAACGCCGGGCGCCGTCTTTTTGCAATATATAAACCTTTTCCCATTTCACTTGATGGGGGAAAAGGGGGATCACAGCCTCCACCACCTTTGCGGCATAGTAACATGAAAGGTTGTGATCCCCCGCGTAGATTAGCTCCAGGCGCAACGACTTCATTCAACTGCAGAATCCCTTCTGGTATGAAGACCGGCGCCCGCTTTTTCCAGGTTCTCTTTAATCCGGTCGAAATCAAAGCCTTTGTCCCGTAAAGACAGTATGCGCTCGCGCATCTCGGGAGTTGGTGCCCTTTTCGCCAGTTCATCAATCAGCTCTTCATACTGAGGAATAACACTCTCGAAAACCAGATCGCCTTCAATGCAAATTGTAGGCAGTACCCGGCCATTGAGCTCCAGGAACTTCTGAATACCAGACTGGTTTTTAATAGACCATTCCTTATATTCAATCATCTCCTGCACATCGGGGGGCATGGCCGCAATGGACTCCATCATGTATCCACAAGCGGCACACTGCACGCTGTCCAGGGTAAGCACGTCAATCTTGATTTTCTGCTCGGACATATTTTACCCCCCTTACCAGGACTCGGGATACTTGGCATAGTACTTTTCAAACCATTCCCTGGCCTCCAGGATCTGCTCCATGTGTTCCAACGGAACATCATAGGGCATATCTCATCCAGGAGCAAAAACATAACCGTGTGTACCACCGGCAGCCAGGCTGACAATGGCATCCTCCCGCGGTGAAATAATCCCCAAGGACATGGCCAGGGTAAGCTTCAGGTTGCCGCCAAAACCAACCCCGTATTTTCTGGCCAGGTCCCGCACAAAAGTCAGGTTTAACTGCTCGTCAATGGCAAATCCGTGGGTACCGATCTGACAAACGGACTCCAACACCTTTGTGGCGTCACCACAGATAAAGAAGCTGGATGTCTTTCCTCTTTCGTGGATCACATTTATGGCTTCCTGACAGTAGGGAGTAACAAACTCCTTGAAAGTTTCGTTCCGGATCTGCGATGCCACCGGGTCTACGATGGCGATAATATCACAGTCCATGTCGCAATACATTTCCACGGACTTTTTCACGACCTGAGCACAGAACTTTAATACCCCGTGAGCTCTTTCCTTATTCTTGACCACATCAGTAAAGATACGCACACCGGCCAGATGGCTGGCCAGAGTGAGCGGCCCGCAAGCAAGACCCATCAAAGCACAGTCCATTTCGTCCAGCTGAGGTTTGGCAACCCTGGCGGCCTCGAAAAGCACCGGCCAGCGACCGTCGTTTGGACCGGGAACCTTCAGACCTGCCTCCTCCACGCTCTTATCGGACAATGGGTGAGATTGAACAGACGGAACGTTGTCCTTCCAGTATTTGATTTCCAATCCCATAGACTCCGATTCTACGGAAAGATCGAAAACCAGGGGTATCCCGTCAGCCTTATACTTCCTGGCCGTTTCAACCACGCCTTTGGCAAGCAATTGCGGGTCTTTTAGAAATTTGTCCGCAGGTTCGCCAATCACAAAGGCACAGTGAACACCGGCATAAGGGACCCATGGCGCCCTCGGAGTTCTCTTCCCCCGGATGGCATCAATTAACATTTGCTTCGCCACACCTTACCCCCCTCGAGATAAATTTTCCTGGTTCATTTCTGCCTAATTTAATTCGTAATTTTATTAATCTTCCACCCCCTCTTACCTAATCAGATAAATATCTCACCTTCTGACCGGCTGGCCATCTACAACAAGAGTTTAATGAAGTTCAATTGATATGCTCTTTAGCTAAACTTCGGGCAAAAGAAAACTTTTTTGTTATCTTACCAGGTTGGAAGCTGGATGTAAATTTCTTAGCCATTAATTGCAATTAGTAGCCGTCCAAAGGTCGATTTCCAACCCCCAAAGGTTGTCAGGCATTTCTTTTTCGAACGTAAATCATCTTACGGCGCGAAGATGCTCTGGCACCCCCATATCATCCCGCGGTAAACCCGGCGAGGTGGTTCCTGACCGCCACCAGCAGGTCAATGGCCGCTTTTAAAGCCCGGGGGGCATTGGGAGCGTAACCGTCCGCTCCCCAGCGGGCAGCCACGTGTTCGGTAACCGGCGCCCCGCCCACCATAATCCGCACCCGTGGATTTTCCTCTTTCAGTCTGGCAATAATGGGCTTCATTCTGAGCATGGTGGTGGTCATCATGGCTGAAAGACAAACCAGATCCGGTTTTAGCCTCCTGTATTCCCTTACAAAGGTCTCCAGGGGAACATCCCTCCCCAGATCATAAACCTCGAAAGAGGAAGCCTCAAACATCATCTTCACGATGTTCTTGCCGATGTCATGGATGTCCCCTTCCACCACCCCGATGAGCACCCGTCCCCTGACGCCCACGTCTTTTTTGACCACGTGCTCCCGCAGCAGCTCCAAACCCCGGTAGAGAGCATCAGCGCACAAAAGCATCTCGGGAATGAAATATACCTCTTCTTCATAAAGACGGCCCACTTCTTCAATTCCCGGCACCAAACCATCAAAAATAGCCCTGGTGGCATCCATGCCCACTTCTATGCATTCCCGGGCTGCCTCCACCACAGCCTCCTCATCGAAGTTAATTACCCCTTCCCGCAGGTGCCTCAGGAGTTCTCTCTCCTTTTGCAAGCAAAGCACGCTTCATCTACCTCCATCCAGCACATCTTCCACACCAGAAACACAGGCAACGCTATATGAGCAGAATATTTTGAAATTTCGACGACCCCTCGCCCAGTTCTTCCCCACCACTCCGGGGTCAATAATTATGACAGCTGTTCTTGACCGAAAGCATTATTTCTACAGCCTTTTTTAAAGCCTGGTGCGCGTTGGGGGCATAACCGCTGGCCCCCCAGCGCCTGGCTATACAGTCGCTTAAAGGGGCGCCCCCGACCATTATTTTTACCCGGGGATTGCGTTCCCGCAGCACCTTGATCACTCTTTTCATTTCGGTCAGGGTGGTGGTCATCATGGTGGAAAGGCAGACAATATCGGGACACACTTTACGGTGTTCGGCCAGGAACCTGTGCAAAGGCACATCCCGCCCCAGGTCGATTACCTCAAAACCGGCCCCCTCCAGCATCATCTTGACCAGATTTTTGCCAATATCATGGATATCCCCTTCCACCACCCCGATGATCACCGTACTTTTAATACCCAGGTCTTTTTTTTCGACGTGCTCCTTAAACACCGCCAGCCCCCGGTATAGTACCTCGGCACAGAGGAGCAGTTCGGGAATATAGTAAACTCCTTCCTCGTAGAGCCTGCTGACCTCCTCCATCCCGGGAACCAGACCCTCGAAGATGGCTCTGCGGGCATCCAGACCTTCACGAAAAGCTTCTTCAATGGTGGCAAGCAGTTCTTCTTCGTTATGTTCCACCACCGATTTTCTCAACCTGGCCAACAAGGACAATTCCCGCTCCGGCTCCAGCACCCACCCCCACCTCCGGACCTTTAACTTTATCCTAAAAGAGAACCAAATCATTGACAACAGCTAAACCATGAACCGTCCTATTTTGCCCTTGAAAGGTAGGCAGGAAAAACCATCGTCAAAGCAGGTGACGGTTTTGTTTGAAAAATTGGATAAAATTCAGAATATATTTTATTTCATTGGCGTCAAAATCCCGTACTGCCCGTAAAACCGCCTGAACGTTAGGGTCTCCCAGGGTTTCCAGAACATCAGGATTAAGCGTGGCCAGGAGATCCTCAACGTCCTCCTGTTTCATCAAAAAGTAGCTGACTGAAGTGTTGAGAACTCTGGCTATTTTTTCCAGGGTATCCAGCAGGGGGGTGGTCTGTCCATTTTCAATCTGGCTTAACAACCCCGGGGAAACCCCCGCCTTCTCTGCCAGTGCGGCTACTGTTAGTCCCTGCTTCTGCCTCAGCTTTCGCAAACGGTAGCCCAGGCTATCGGGACGATCGGCCTGGTCGAGGAAATAGCGAATGGTTACATTCAGAGCTTCGGAAAGTCTTTTCAGGTCCTCTAAATCCGGAGCGGCCTGCCCGTTTTCAAATTTTTCCAGTAAGGACGGGGGTAGTTCGCTGATTTCCGCCAGGTCCTGAATGGAAAGGCCGCGGCTTTCCCGCATAAAGCGCAGTTTTTCCCCGGTAACCGTATCATCAGTGCTGCCTACCAGGTAACTTACTGAAACATTGAGAGCTTCACTGATCCTCTTCAGCATGGGGATGGAAGGCTTGCGGATTTCCCTCTCCACCGCACTGAGGTAAGAGGGGGAAATTTTTAACTGGTTGGCCAGTTCGGTCAGTGTAATACCTCTTTCCTTACGAAAGTCCCTGATTTTTTGTCCCAGACTCATCCGTTCACCCTCCATCCTGTTAGAATCCACCACTTATCACCGGCGACTTTGATCGAAATCATAGCACAGGCCGCGTTGAGATTCAAGCAGACTTTCATAACGAAAAAAATAAAAATCCCCCGCCGGGGATTTTCACGTGGTCAATTCCTTTTGGTAATGGCCCAGCCGGGAGGGGGGCCGACATAATCGCCAGGTGCAGTATAAGCCGGGGGACGCCGGCGGTTCAAGCCGGCCGAACGGGAAACCCCGCGCTTCCGGTCGCCACCACTTTCAGATAGACCCCGTGGTTCCTTGTGCAGGCAATCTAAAAGAGCAGAGGTAAGCTTACCGGCGGCCAGGGTAGAACCGATAACCAGCACCTTACTCCCGTCAAAGCGACCCGTTACAGGCTCAAGAGAAACAGCGGAAGGGAGAAAATCCAGGCGCAACCATCCTTCTTCGCAGCAAAAGATACCCTTGGCCCGTACTATTTCACCAATGTGCG
>NZ_JBNATZ010000031.1:0-5311 GCF_049701015.1 Desulfofundulus sp. | reverse complement strand
CTGGCGAGCTGCGTACTTGAGAAGGTTCCCTGAAACTTGCGCGAGAAGCTGTAATAACTGGGGATATCCAGGGCACTCTGGGGCCTCCGGCAAACCTTCCTCTCCCTGGGAGAAGAAAAACCGGTTTGAGAGGTTACCTGCAAATCCGCCTGGCTGACCCGACCGTGGCTCGTAGCGACAAAACGCGCCCGCGGGTTGAGCTCCCTTATTTTTTTCGTCAAAGAGCGAACCTTTTCTTCCGGGACCAGGTCACATTTGTTCAACACCAGCACATTGGCCCTGCAAATCTGTGATTCGGTAAAAAGCGGAGATTGCTTGTAGAGTTCGTTAAAGGAACTGGCATCAATGACATGGATGATGGTAAAGCGGTGGTCCATTAAATGCAGGCCCATTACCTTCGCCGCCGCCAGCAGCCCTTGAACCGCAGCCACACCGGGGTATTCTATGATCAACCTGTCCGGCGAGAGGAAACTCGCCACATGGGGAATTTGCCTGGCCATGTCGGCGCTCAAGGTACAGTAAATGCACTCACAGCCCAATTCCAGCACGTCAGGTGCATCCTGGGCCAGAAGAGCACCATCAATACCTATCTCTCCAAACTCTCCTACCAGAACGGCCACCTGCTCCCGGTGGGCCAGTTGCCTTGCCAGGTGCTGAATAAGAGTGGTCTTGCCGCTGCCGAGGTAGCCTGTTACAATGTTCACGATCATGGTCAACGCACCTTGTTTCTACGCTAACAAAGGTTTGCTTTTTATTTTACTTTATATTCTCACTACCTGTAAAGCCATTTTAAGCAAACAGTCAATTCTGTCCCGATAAACGTCAAAAATCGAAAGAAAAAGCCACCCCCTCAACGGAGGGTGACCGGCCTCGCTCATCCGGGGTAAACACAGGGGAAACTTAAAACTCGATCCCCCGCTGGGCTTTAATCCCCTTTTGATAGTGGTGCTTGATTTCCCTCATCTCAGTGACCAGGTCGGCCCGGTCAACAATCTCCGGGGGGGCGTCCCGGCCGGTAAGCACCATATGCAGCCCGGGCGGCTTTTTATCCAGCAGGGCGAGTATTTCATCGAGGCCAATGAGGTTGAACTTCAAAGCATACAGGATTTCATCCAGGATGATCAGGTCAAAGTTCCCTGCTGCCAATTCCTTCTCCGCCTCATTCAGAGCAGCCCGGGCTGCCGCCCTGTGTTCTTCCAGGCTTTTCCCTTCGACCACCCGGGTAAATCCCTCCCCCAGCTGGCGAATTTCAAAGCGAGGTCCCAGCCGGTCGGGAGCATTCAGTTCACCGTATTTCCAGCCGCCTTTAATAAACTGCAGTACCAGAACTCTCAACCCCTGCCCCCAGGCCCGCAGGCCCATCCCCAGGGCGGCAGTGGTTTTACCTTTGCCATTGCCGGTAAAAACCAGGATCAACCCTTTTGTTTCAGCCATTTAGCCCATCCCCCCAATTAGATTCCACAACTGGTTTCGGGATAAATGATTAACATCCTTTAATTCCTTTAATTTTATCTAAAAAGCTTCCGGCAGACCGAACAGGCGCCGGGCATTTTCCGTGGTTGCTCTGGCCAGAACTTCCAGGCTCAAGCCTTTTAAGGCTGCTATTTCCTCTGCCACGTAGCGAACATAGGCAGGCTCGTTGCGCTTTCCACGCCGGGGCTGGGGGGTAAGGTAGGGAGCATCGGTTTCCACCAGCAGGCGCGAAAGATCCACCCGGGCGGCCACCTCTTTAGGCCGGCGAGCATTGGGATAGGTAACGGGCCCCGCAAAGGAGATGTAAAAGCCCATGGCCATACATTCCCTGGCCATTTCCCAGCTGCCAGCAAAGCAGTGCATTACACCCCCGGCCGGCCCGATACCGTCTTTGCGCAGTATGTCCATAATATCCCCGTGGGCGTCCCGGTCATGGATGATTACCGGCAGGCCCAATTCCCGGGCCAGGGCCAGTTGCTCCCGGAAGACTCTTTGCTGTACGTCCCGCGGGCTCAGGTCCCGGTAATAGTCCAGGCCGATTTCCCCAATGGCCACCACACCCTGCCGGCGGCTCATTTCCCGCAGCCGGTCAAGGTAATCCTCCGGGGCCTCACCCGCATCGTGAGGATGGATGCCCACGGCAGCAAATATAAAGGGATATCTGGCGGCAAGAGATATGGACCGGGCGGAAGAGGCCAGGTCATAACCGACATTGATAATCTGCACCACGCCGGCCTTCCGCGCCCGGTCCAGCATTTCTTCCCGGTCGGCCTCATACTTGCAGTCATCCAGGTGGGCGTGGCTGTCAATCAGGTGAATCATGCTAACCCCCTACTTTTCCTTTCCCAGAGTCTTCAGATCGATGCGCGGGAAGAGAGCTTCGCCCCGGCGCACTTTCAATCCCGCCGGCAGGCGCCCCCAGCTCAAGGACTCCCAGGTGTGGAGTTCAGACCGGTCGGCTATACCCAGCTGGAACCAGATCCGGCCGGGGGTGTTGGGCATAAAAGGAGTAATCAAAACCCCGATAAAGCGCACGCTTTCAGCCAGGTTGTAGAGCACGGTATTAAGGCGTTCCCGTTTGACTGGATCCCGGTTCAGAGCCCAGGGCTCCGTTTCGTCAACGTACTTGTTGGCCCGGTTGACCAGCTTCCAGATAGTGCCCAGGGCACCCGAAAGATCCCGGCGGTCCATCAGTTCCTCCACCGCTGCGGGGGTTTGTCCAGCCAGCTCGATTAATTCCAGGTCCACGCTCTCCGCAGGCCCGGGCTGGTGCAGCACACCGGCGGAATACTTTTCAACCATACCCAGGGTCCGGCTGACCAGGTTCCCCAGGTCGTTCGCCAGGTCAATGTTGATGCGGTGCACCAGGGACTCCTCGGAATAATAAGCGTCCGCACCCAGAGGCATTTCCCGGAGCAGGTAGTAACGAATGGCATCCACCCCGTACCTGTCAATCAGGATCAGGGGGTCCACCACGTTGCCTCTGGATTTGCTCATTTTACCGCTCTCCAGCAAGACCCAACCGTGGCCGACCACCTGACGGGGAAGTTCGATACCGGCAGCCATGAGGATAATAGGCCAGATGATGCTGTGGAAGCGCACGATGTCTTTCCCCACCAGGTGAACGTCAGCCGGCCAGAACTTGCGGAAAAGGCTGTCGTCCTCGCTACCGTAACCCAGAGCCGAGATGTAGTTGGTCAGGGCGTCCACCCACACGTAGATCACGTGATCGGGATCAAAGGGCACCGGGATACCCCAGTCGAAGGTAGTCCGGGAAACGCACAGGTCCTCCAGCCCGCTTTTTATAAAGCTGATCATTTCGTTGCGCCGGGAAACGGGCTGGATGAAATTAGGATTTTCCTCGATGTACTGCAGCAGCCGGTCGGCATACCTGGACAGGCGGAAGAAGTAACTTTCCTCCCGCACCAGCTCCACCGGACGGCCGCAGTCCGGGCAGTTGCCATCCTCCAGCCTGCTTTCCGTCCAGAAAGTTTCGCAGGGGGTACAGTACCAGCCCTCGTAACTGGCCTTGTAAATATCTCCCTGGTCGTAAAGTTTCTGAAAAATAGCCTGGACCACCCGCTTGTGCCTTTCCTCTGTGGTGCGGATGAAGTCGTCGTAACTGATGTCCAGTTTTTTCCATAGGTGTTTGAACCCGGCTACAATTTTGTCCACATACTCCTGGGGGGTCACACCTTTAGCCCGGGCAGTACGCTCAATCTTCTGGCCGTGCTCGTCGGAACCGGTCAAAAACCAGACGTCATAACCGGTAAGGCGCTTGAACCGGGCCATGGCATCAGCAGCCACGGTGGTGTAGGCATGGCCGATATGCAGGTTGTCGCTGGGATAGTAGATGGGTGTCGTGATATAAAACGTTTGGCGCAAAAACAGATCCCTCCTGATAGCCGGATATTTAACGCCGCTCCGCCATAAAAAAACTCCGCCCGCTTACCGGGACGGAGGTTTTTCCGTGGTACCACCCAGATTCACCCCGGCCTCACGGTCCGGAGCCTCGGCCAGTACGGCCACAAAGGGGGGCCTTTGCGGCGATACTGTAAGCGTGGATAACGGGCGCTCACCCCGGCCACCACCTACTGACCCTTCACCTGGTTGTCCCACAAGCGTGATTCAGCTCCCGCTCGTTCCAGGAACCTCGCGGACCCAAGCTAGCGTTCAATTTTCGGACTCCGGCGGGCTTCCCGGCAAATTTGGAATTGAAAGCGGGCCTTTTGTGGCTAACGGGCGTTCAGCGGGCAGCTCCGGGGCCATGTTCAAACTGTCTTCCCCGGCGGGGCTTTCACCCGGCCCCCGCTCTCTGTACGGGTACTGGCAGTCCTACTCTTCCCCTTCATCGCATTTTCCCAACACCTACATTGTATTTAAGAAAACATTCACCTGTCAAGTTTTCCCTTGCCCCGAGAATTTTATACAAAAAAAGTCAGAACCTATTGACTTTTACTGGGTCACCTGGTACCATTTACTTGTATGATAAACTATTTTCTTGTCGATCAATGTAATTTAAAGGGGAGGGAAAGACCTTGAAATCAACAGGTGTTGTCAGGAAGGTGGACGAGCTGGGTAGGGTGGTTATCCCTATCGAGCTGCGGCGGACTCTGGGGATTGATGAAAAAGACGCCCTCGAAATCTACGTGGACAACGAAAAGATCATCCTCAAGAAGTACGAACCGGGTTGCGTCTTTTGCGGCAACGCGGCCGATGTGCAGCTCTACCGCGGCAAACTGGTCTGCCGGAATTGTGCCATGGAAATGTTTGAAAACGCCAAGGCCATCTAGCGGAATCATACATAAGTCATGGTATATGCTGAAGGGGCCGGGTGGCAGGGTTTTTGAGTACCAGCCGGCCCTTAAGAATTTCCACCATCATCCCGAACCACCTGGTTGTAAACGTCCCGGCGGGACATCCCACGCAAACGGGCCACTTCCCGAATAGCTTCTTTTTTATCCATACCCCGGGCTTGAAAGAGGGCAACATGCTCCCTCAGTGAAAGCTCCTGCCAGGATTCCTCACATTTATCAGACACTTCTCCTTCGCGGGCACCTGCCACCACAAGGGTAAACTCACCCCGCGGAGACTGAAGCCGAAAGTGTTCCACCGCCTGGAGTAATGTACCGCGCCAGATCTCTTCATATTTTTTGGTCAGCTCCCGGGCCACGGCAACCTGCCGGTCCCCGAAGATGTCGGCCATATCGGAAAGGCTTTCCACAAGACGGTGAGGGGCTTCGTAAAAGATAATGGTCCGCCTTTCTCCTCTCATCTCCTGTAGCCTGCGCCGCCGGGCACCGGTCGCCGACGGCAGGAAACCTTCAAAACAAAAAGA
>NZ_JBNATZ010000030.1:12908-16226 GCF_049701015.1 Desulfofundulus sp. | reverse complement strand
TGGTAATCGCCGAAATGTTCAACACCGCCGTGGAGAAGGTGGTTGACCTCTATTCCAGCCAGTATCACCCCCTGGCCAGGGTAGCCAAGGATGTCGCTGCCGGGGCCGTACTGCTGGCTGCTTTAAATTCGATAGTTGTAGGTCTGCTGGTATTTTACCCTTACTTGTACGCTTTCGTTCGCAATTGGGTACGTGCTCCGGGAGGTGTGCATTAACTTGATTGACCTGCCGGTGATGCAGTTTCCCGTAGAAAAGCTCATAAATACGGCCCGGGCTTCCCGGGAAAGGGCCTACGCTCCATATTCCGGTTTCCGGGTCGGTGCGGCCATACTGACTTCGGAAGGAAGATTGTATACCGGCTGCAACATTGAGAATGCCTCCTACGGTTTGACTGTTTGCGCCGAGCGGGTGGCCCTTTTTAAAGCAGTGAGCAACGGGGAAAGGAGATTTGCCGCTCTGGCAGTGATTTCCGACGGCGAAGATTACTGCATACCCTGCGGTGCCTGCCGTCAGGTGCTGGCTGAATTCGGAAGCGAAATCCAGGTTTATATGTGTAACCACCGGGGTGATTATATAGTAAAGACACTGGCTGAACTGCTGCCCATGACCTTTAAACTGAAAGCGGCGGGGGGCGAACAGATTGAAAGTGGCTCCCACCCCAATCCGATGCGCGTGGTGGAGCCCGTGGACAGGTAGATTTGTTGTTTGAGGGCTGAAAGGAGGAAGATGGTGGAACAGGAAAAGTTTAAATCAGGTTTTGTGGCCATAATAGGGCGCCCCAATGTGGGCAAATCCACCCTTCTAAACCAGCTGGTGGGGCAAAAGGTCGCCATTATGTCGGATAAGCCCCAGACGACCCGGCATAAAATCCATTCCATCATTACCCGCGATGATGCCCAGATCATCTTTCTGGATACTCCGGGAATTCATAAACCCAGGCATAAGCTTGGTGAGTACATGGTGGAAGTGGCTCTTGGCGCTCTACGGGAAGTGGACGTGATCCTTTTTCTGGTTGAACCGCAGTTGCCGGGGCCCGGGGACGAGTACATAATCAACCAGCTCCGTGAAGTAAAAACTCCTGTTATCCTGGTTATAAATAAGATAGACCTGCTGGAAAACAAGGCGGAATTGTTGCCTCTGATTGATGTTTTTTCACAGAAATATAATTTTGCCGAGATAATTCCGGTTTCCGCTCTCAAGCCCGAAAACCTGGACCGCCTGGTGGAACTGGTCATTTCCTACCTGCCGTACGGGCCCAAATATTATCCTGAGAATATGATTACGGACAGGCCGGAACAGTTTATTATGGCCGAACTCATCCGGGAGAAAGTGCTTCACCTGACCAGCCAGGAGGTGCCCCATGGGGTGGCAGTGGTGGTGGAGGAGGTGGAGCCAAGGTCGGACCAGCTGGTTTATGTGCGGGCGGTCATTTATACGGAAAAAGAATCGCATAAGGCAATTCTAATAGGCAAAGGAGGGCGGATGCTGAAAGAGATAGGGCGACTGGCCAGGGAAGAGATGGAACTCCTGTTGGGGACAAAAATCTATCTCGACCTGTGGGTCAAGGTCAAGGAAGATTGGCGCAACCAGGACCTTTACCTGCGTAATTTTGGTTATACCGGCAGGGAATAATCGTCGCGACAAAACGGGACCCGCCCCTGGGGAGACTCGGGAACAGGGGGTGGAAGCTATGCTGAAAGTATACAAAAGTGTCGGAGAGGCTCTGGTGGAAAGCGATGTCCTGGGAGAGAAGGGGAGCTGGATCAACCTGGTCAACCCCACCAGAGAAGAAGTAGAGGGGGTCGCAGAACGGCTTGGTTTGCCGGTGGATTTTTTGGAATACCCTCTTGACGAAGAAGAGAGCTCCCGTATCGAATCCGAGGAAGGTTGTGTCCTTGTTATTATCAGGGTACCCGTTGTGAGGGATCATAATTATGATACCATTCCTCTGGGCATCATTATAACAGAAAATGTTATAGTTACTATCTGCCTGGAAGACCTCGCTATTATAAACGAACTTTATGCCTGCCGCATCAGAGGTTTTTATACTTATAAAAAAACACGCTTTCTTTTACAGCTCTTTTACCTGACAGCGAGCCATTACCTGCGCTACTTGAGGCAGATTGACAGAAGAAGTGAAGAAATTCAACAAAGGTTGCACCGGTCCACGGAAAATGAAGAATTAATTAAGTTGTTCAGCCTGGGAAAAAGCCTTGTTTATTTTACAACTTCTTTGAGAAGTAATGAAATCGTGATGGAAAAGTTATTAAAGTTACACCTGGCAAAAGACCCTTCCGAAATTAACGACGGTTTAATCAAGATGTACGAAGAAGATGAAGACCTTTTGGAAGATGTAATCACTGAGAATAAACAGGCCATAGAAATGAGTGAAATCTATGCCGAGATTCTGAGCAGTACCATGGACGCCTTTGCCTCGATAATCTCGAATAATCTAAACCTGGTCATGCGGTTTTTAACTTCAGTGACCATCATTTTAATGATCCCGACCATGTTGTTCAGCTTATACGGTATGAATGTAAACCTGCCGCTTCAGCAGTCAAAGGCAGCTTTTCCCGCTATAGTGCTACTGTCCTTCATCCTGACGCTGGTTGCCCTGCTGTTCTTTAAAAAAAGAAATATGTTGTAAGCTTTCAAATACCGGTAATGCGGCGTTCTTCTTACTCCCACCTTGTGACCAGGTTGTTTTCGATGCCCAAAAGATCCAGCACGCGTCCTGTTGTTTGCAGGACCAGGTCTTCAATTGTCTCGGGGTGCTGGTAAAAGGATGGTACCGGGGGCATGATGACTACACCGAGCCGGGCCAGCTTGAGCATATTCTCCAGGTGGATGGCATTTAAAGGCGTTTCTCTGGTCATCAGGATCAAGGGACGCTTTTCTTTTATCGTAACGTCGGCAGCCCGGGTGATCAGGTTGTCGCTATAACCCCAGGCTATCGAAGCCAGGGTCTTCATGCTGCAGGGGGCAATGACCATACCATGGTGTACGAAAGACCCGCTGGCTACCGGGGCTGCCAGGTCGCTGGACGCATAAGAGTAGCTGGCCCGTGCCATAACCTGTTCGGGTGTCCAGCGCGTTTCCAGAGTTATTGTTTTTGCAGCCCAGGGGCTCAAAATCAGATGTGTCTCAATCCCCGAGATTTTCAGTTGTTCCAGCAGGGTTATGCCGTACACAGCTCCCGAGGCTCCGGTTATGCCCACAATGATGCGCAACTTTTCCTACCGTCCTTAAAGCATGGATTTTCCCTGCCTTATTTTATCCTAACACCCGCCATTGTTCAATACGATTGCAGACAGGCTT
>NZ_JBNATZ010000030.1:0-12808 GCF_049701015.1 Desulfofundulus sp. | reverse complement strand
TGCACCATAGCTCGTAAACCGGCCCCACCATCTCCGGCTGCACCCGGACCCGCACCCACGGCTCCCGGCCCTGCGGCCACTGCCCCCCGTCCCTTACCGACTACTCCGGCTGAGGCTCACAGGCTGGCCACAAAACTGGCGGCTGAAGCAGAGAAAGTTCCCGGGGTTAGAAAGGCCACGGTGGTACTGACCGGGAACACAGCTATTGTGGGGCTGGAACTGAAGCCCGGGGTGGGGAGAGGGAGAACGGCGGCTATCAAGGACGAGGTGGCCAGGAGGGTCAGGGCGGCCGATAAACGTGTGACTACCGTACTGGTAACTACCGATCCGGATGTTGTCGCTCGCATTCGCAGAGTAGCTGCGGGCGTCAGCCGTGGCGCTCCCGTAACCAGCTTCAACCGGGAGATTCAGGAGATTATACGCCGCATCACACCTACTACACGGTGATCTGAAACACAGTCAAAATCCCCCTGGATTTTTCAGGGGGGTCTTTTTTACATACGGCCTTGAATTTGTCCAAAACCGACAAAACGGCAGCGGGACATTTGTCCACCCTCCACAAAGGAGCCCGGACATGAGCTTAGAATATATAAGCACATGTCTGATTATGTCAATCAGTTGTAACTTTTCAGGCATTTCAAATACTCAGAAAATTCCCCTGCGGTTGAGGTAAGAGATCTTTTAGTGTTCGAGACCCTGCCTTACCTTGATTTTTAAACCAGGGGTTCAGCCGGAAATGGAGGTGATGAGCTGCTCTTGTATTTTTGATTTGTGTGCTGTATAAGGCGGGGTTTATTGAATTTCAGGAGCCAGGAGGAGAATTTTCATGAAAAGATGGCCCAGTTCGGTAAGAAAAATGATCGTACCGGGTATACTCTTGCTTCTGGTCGCCGTGCTGTTGGCTGGTTGTGGTGGCGGTAAGACTGAAAGTCAGCAGGGTACCCGGGAGAAGATCATTAGAATCTCCGAGTCCAACGTACCCAACATCGATCCGGGAGTGGGTTCCGACTATGCCAGCTCTATTGCACTGGCCAACCTTTATGATACGCTGGTATTTCCCAACAACGACGGTACGTTGAAACCATGGCTGGCTACGGATTGGAAAACAAGCGGTGATGGTCTTACGTGGACTTTCAATTTAAGACATGGTGTGAAATTCCACAATGGGGACGAGCTGAAGGCTGAAGACGTGGTTTTCTCGATGCAGAGAATGCTTACCATGGGTGAAGGTTACGGGTATCTTTTCACCGACGTTGTGAAAGATGTCAAAGCCCTTGATGATTACACGGTGCAATTCACGTTGAAAAAGCCTTTTGGTCCGTTCCTCTCCACCCTGGTGAGGCTGTACATCTTAAACAAGGATCAGGTAATGGCCAATATTAAGCCCGGTGCTTACGGGAAGATGGGTGACTACGGCAAGGACTGGTTGATTACAAATGATGCCGGCAGCGGTCCTTATATGGTTAAAGAATTGAAGAAAGAAGAGTACCTTTATGCCGTCAAATTTAATCAGTACTGGGGTGGCTGGGATAAGGATGCTCCGGACTCCTTTAAGATTATTGGTACTACTTCAGCCTCGACAATCCGCACACTTATGACCCGTAGAGAATTGGAAATAACGGATCAGTGGCAGACCAAGGAAGCCCTGGAGGCCCTGGACCGAATTCCCGGTGTCAGCGTTAATGCGGCTTTTACGGGCACGTTGCTGAATATCATGCTCAACACCAAAAAGGCACCGACCGACGATGTGCATTTCAGGAAGGCTCTGGCCTATGCATTTGATTATGACACCGTCGTTAATAATCTGTTCCCCGGCTGCAGGAAGGCGAGAGGGCCTGTTTCTCCCGTACTTCCCGGGTTCAACCCCGACTTGAAACCATATGAGCGAAATATGGAAAAGGCACGGGAGGAACTGGCCAAGTCCAAATATGCCGGCAAGCTCGACGAGTACCCGGTTGAGCTGGCGTGGGTGGCGGAAGTTCCTGACGAAGAAAAAGTCGCCCTGCTCTTACAGTCAAATGCAGCGGAACTGGGGATAAAGGTTAATGTGGTCAAGGTTCCCTGGCTTTCCTTTGTCGACCAGGTGGCGAAGCCTGATACTACGCCTAATGCCAGTATCGTATTCGTTTCCCCGCATTACTGTGAGGCCGGTTCCATCCTGGAATCACGCTACCATTCCAAGTCTACCGGAACCTGGGAGCAGTGTGAGTGGTTGAAGGACCCCGGGATAGATGCGGCTATCGACGATGCCATCAGTACTCTGGATACCAGCAAGCGCTTTGAAAAATACAGGGCCGTACAGGAAAAGATTGTAGATCTGGCCCCGACTATCTGGGTGTTTGACCAGGCCGAGAAAAGAGCTTATCAAGATTCATATATCGTATGGCCGGCCGCGGAATTAATCAAACAAGGTAAACCGGTTCCGTCCGTAATGGGTTACATGTATTACTTCCATGATTTCAAGGTTTACCCCGATAAGGTTCCCAGCTAATCAATCAAACTTACTGGTTGCTTCCGTCCCTTCGTTATGTATGCGTCCGGTGCGCTGACGGGTGGTGGTGCCCCCTTTGCCGTTATGGATAAGGAGGGCCACCACACCCCTTTTTATTTAAATATGTCTATTGCTACCATATTTACCGGTACGGGGATAATGTCGGGGACTGCAGGTGGATTTCTGGCTCTTGACTGGTATGCTCTCAATTACGGGTACAGCTCTGTCGTTAGGGGGTAATTTATGAAATTGCACTCATATCTTCTGAGGAGGCTCTTGCTTTCCATTTTTGTGCTGGTTGGGCTTTCGATCGTAATTTTTATTATTGCCCGGGTTGTACCCGGCGACCCGGCTCGCATGGCTTTAGGGCCAAGAGCACCTCAGTTTGCGGTGGATGAGCTGCGTAAAGAAATGCACCTGGATAAACCACTTGTAACTCAATACTGTTACTGGATCAAAGGGGTTGCCAGCGGTGACCTGGGCAGGTCACTGGTAACCAAGCGTGGGGTGCTGGAAGATATTAAGGAATTTCTTCCGGCGACCATGGAACTCGTCATGTTATCGGCCATCTTCGTAGTTGTCTTTTCCATCTTGTTCGGCGCCCTTGCGGCCAGATACAGGGATACATGGGTGGACAGCGTGATCAGGATCATGGCGTATACGGGGGTTGCCGTACCTTCATTCGTGGTGGCCGTGTTATTCGTGTTGATATTTGGTTATATCTGGCCGGTTATCCCTGCACTGGGCCGTCTCGGTCCCGGAGTACAGCCGCCCGGGGCCATAACTGGCTTGATCACTGTTGACAGCCTGCTTACCGGTAACTTGACGGTTTTCTGGGACGCCCTCAAGCACCTGTTCCTGCCCGCCCTGGCCCTGGCTATTGGTCCTATATTTCAGGAGGCGAGGATTATCAGAGCTGCCATGACTGACAACATGGGCAAAGACTATCTGGTAGCAGCCAGGGGGTATGGCATCCCCGGTCACATCATCATGGGTAAATATCTTCTTAAACCGTCCCTGATACCGGCAGTCTCGGTGATGGGTCTGGATATTGCTTCCTTGATGGGGAATGCTTTCCTGGTCGAAGTAATCTTCAACTGGCCCGGTATTTCCCGCTATGGTATGGAGGCCATGCTGCGCAAGGATTTAAATGCCATCTCGTCTGTAATTATCGTATTTGGCCTGATCTTCGTCCTGGTAAATATACTGGTCGACCTTATCGTGGCTTACCTTGATCCACGTATCCGGCTGGGAGGAAAAATTTGATGAATGCTAATCTGCATGATTTGCAAACTGCTGCTGAGATAAATATGCCCTCAGTTGCAGTAAGGTTTAAAGAAGGGCTTAAAAAGAAGTGGTACAAGTTTTCTCGTAACAGGTTATCTGTGGTGGGCCTTGTAATTGTGGTGGTCATTGTCATGGCCGCGGTTTTGGCACCTTATATTGCTCCTTACCCGGAGCATGCCGGGAAATTCGTGGACTATGGCCATGCCAGTCTTGCCCCTTGCCGCGCCCACCTGTTTGGCACCGATATTTTCGGGCGGGATATCCTCTCCAGGATTATCTTTGCCTTTCGGGGAGCGCTGTTAATGGCGGTACTGGTGCTGGCCATAGCTGTGCCGGTTGGTGTTTTTTTGGGTTTGCTGGCCGGTTATTACAGGGGCAGCCTCCTGGATACCATCATAATGCGTATTACCGATATTTTCCTTTCGGTTCCTCCCCTGTTGCTGGCCCTGGCCATTGCAGCGGTTTTAGAGCCCAACCTCACCAATGCCATGATTGCGGTCACTATTATGTGGTGGCCGTGGTATACCCGGCTGGTTTACGGTATGGCTACCTCCCTGCGCAATGAATACTTTGTAACGGCGGCTGAACTGATTGGGGCCAGCAGGTTTCACATCCTTTTTCGCGAGATCCTGCCCAACTGTCTTTCGCCGATTTTTACGAAGATGGCTCTGGATGTGGGCTGGGTGATTCTAATCGGGGCGGCTTTGAGTTTTGTCGGCCTGGGTGAACAGCCTCCCACCCCGGCCCTGGGTCAGATGGTCTCCGACGGAACCCGGTACATGCCCGATCTCTGGTGGATGACTGTTTTCCCATCCCTGGCCATCGCAGTAATGATTTTGGGTTTCAACCTGCTGGGCGATGGAATCCGGGATATGCTGGCCAGGGGGGAACATGACCATGAGTAGCCCGGTTTTGGAGATTAAAGACCTTCATGTATGGTACCGCACTTATGGTGGTTATTCCAGGGTTCTGGACGGTGTCAACCTGCACGTACACAAAGGGGAAAAAGTGGGCCTGGTGGGTGAAGCCGGCTGTGGCAAGACGACTACCATGCGCGCGGTCTTGAGAATACTTCCCGAGGGACAGGCCCACGTGCCTCAAGGTCAGATCCTGTATCATGGGCAGGACATACTTAAGATGACACCCCGGGAACTCCAGAAAGTGCGTACGAAAGGGATTTCCATGATATTTCAGGAACCGGCGGCCGCCTTGAATCCGGTTTTTACAGTGGGGACGCAGATTTTTGATGTCATCAAATATTCCGGCCTGGGCAAGGAAGAGAGCAGCAGGGAAAATATCAGACGGCTGGCCATTCAGGCTATTAAAGAAGTTTATATCCCCGATCCCGACCGGATCCTGAGCTGTTATCCAAACCAGTTGAGCGGTGGCATGAAGCAGCGGATCTGTATTGCCATGGCTATAGTCACACCCCGTGAATTACTCATTGCAGATGAGCCGGGGACTTCCCTGGATGTGACCATTCAGGACCAGGTGCACAGGCTCCTGAGAGGGCTGGTCGAAAAGAAAGGGATGTCTTTGATTATGATTACCCACTCTCTGGGAGTCGCCCGTGAGTTAACAGATCGCATCTACGTCATGTATGCTGGGACTATTGTCGAGGTGGCCCGGACCGGAGAGCTTTTTGCCAACCCCCTTCACCCTTATACGCTTGGTCTTCTGTCGTCGGTGCCCAGGCTTACAGGTGGTGGTGTGGCTGAAGGCATCTACGGGCGCATACCGGATTACCTGCATCCTCCCGAGGGGTGTCGTTTTCATCCCCGCTGTCCCAGGGCTTTGCAGAGGTGCCGGGAAGAGAAGCCGCTTCTCAAAGACCTGGGAGACGGCCACCAGGTAGCCTGTTTCCAGGTATAAGGAGATGAGAAATTATGGACGCACCCATTATGAGTATATGCAACTTGAAGACGTATTTCCCTGTGCAGAAGGGAAAGGCTGTTTATGTGAAGGCCGTGGACGGGGTTGACTTGACAATAAACAAAGGGGAGATCATGGGCCTGGTGGGGGAATCGGGTTCGGGTAAAAGCACCCTGGCGTACACGGTCATGGGTATGTATAAGCCTACCGGTGGAAAGATCATTTTTCAAGGGCGGGATATCAGTGTGAGTTATCATAAACGCCCCCTTCCCTTGAAAAAGGATTTGCAGATAGTTTTCCAGGACCCCGGTTCTTCCTTAAACCCTTCTCAGAACATCCGTCAAATTCTGGAGCTGCCTTTGCGGGTGCATAAAATTGTCAGGAAAGAAGAGCTGGAGTGGAAGATTGCGCAGATCTTACAGATGGTGGAATTATCACCAAATTACATGTATAAGTCTCCTGCTTCCATGGGTGGCGGAGAAAGGCAAATGGTTTCCATCGCTCGTGCTCTCGCGACTGATCCGGCCTTTATAATTCTGGACGAACCGACCTCTGCGCTGGATGTCTCCATCCAGGCCAAGATAATTAATATGCTTTTGAAGCTCCAACAGGAGAAGCAGTTGACTTATTTATTTATCACCCATGATTTAAGCTTGATGCGAAACATAGCCACGAGAGTGGCCATTATGTACCTGGGTAAAATTTGTGAGATGGCTGATACCATTGAATTCTTTAAAAATCCCCTTCACCCTTACACGAGAATGCTTCTTTCCTCCATTCCAGTGGTTTCCGAAGAGGAGGAGGCGCTCAAGCCTGAAAAGGTAATCTCAACCGGTGAAATACCTTCCCCGGTCAATGTGCCGCCTGGCTGCAGCTTCCACCTCCGGTGTCCGGAGAGAACCGGGCTGTGTTCCCGGGAAGACCCCGTTATGCTGGAGGTCTCTCCCGGTCACCTGGTGCGCTGTCACGCTTACAAAAAGAGGGCCGGCGTTGCTTGAGAAATCAGCGTCCGGAGCCTGGAGCTTTCACATTCCCTAAAAACTCATTGTGGGGGGAATTTAACCCGTGCGTAAAAAACGAATTCTCTTCATCAACCCGGTCGGCCACAGTGATTGGGATGCCGCCATAAAAGATTACCTGGAAGAAGCCAGGAGCGAATCCACGACGGTGGACGTCATCTCTCTTAAGAAAGGCCCCCACCACCTGGAGTATCATTACTACGAGGCTCTGATCGGGGTGGATTTGCTGAACACCATCAAATGGGCGGAGAAGGACGGTTACGATGCAGCGGTCATCGGGTGCTTCTATGATCCTTTCCTGGAGGAAGCCCGTGAGATTTGCGAACGTATGGTGGTGACGGCCCCGGCCGAATCATCTCTCCAACTGGCCAGCGTGCTGGGTGATTCTTTTTCGATTATTGTGGGCAGGAAAAAGTGGATTCCTGCCATGAGGCGCAATGTTATGAAATACGGCTACGGTGAAAAACTGGCGTCATTCCGGTCCCTGGAAATGGGCGTACTGGAGTTTCACGCTGATGAGAACCGTACCAGAAACCGGCTGGTGGAGGAAGCGCTGAAAGCCGTGGAAGAAGATAGGGCGGAAACGATAGTTTTAGGCTGTACGATACAGTTTGGTTTCTACAGGGAACTCCAGGAAATGCTGGGGGTGCCCGTCATCGATGTAGTGCTGGCGCCATTCAAACATGCCGAATTTCTGGTTGATTTGAGAGATCGCTTTGGGTGGGCGACCAGCAAGGTGGGGGGTTATGAGACGCCACCTGTCCGTGAGATAAGGGAGTGGCGCCTCGAGGAGCAGTATGCCATGGATGGGTTGTGGAGCGAAAAGAAAAAGTAGCTGGTAAATTTATTTGTCCCCCTTTTAGCTGCTCTGGCCATTGGAAAGGAGGTGGTTCGGGTTGAAGATTGTGAAGAAGGACCAGTTTTGCGCTGTCGTGGATGAAACCCATCCTTTAAAGCTCTTGATTTCCGGGAGGGAGCACGGCGCGAAAAACTGTCAGGCAGGGATCGCAGTGCTGAAACCGGGCCAGAGACTCCCGGCTTCGGGTTATTCCCGTCATGCCTCGGAGGAAGTTTCTTATATCCTGGCCGGGAAAGTCCGGGTGGATACCGATACCGGCAGTGAGATGGCGGAAGAGGGAGATCTGGTGTTTATGCCTGGGAACAAACCCCATGCCAGCACCAATTTATCTCAAGGAGAAGCAAAAATATTGTGGTTTGTTACTCCCCATACAGTACCCGAAAATTAGAGGCCTGGAGGGTTGTTCATGAGTTTAAGAATCGCAGTTGACATTGGAGGAACCTTCACTGACTTCGTATGTCTTAACGAAGAAACTGGTCAGCTAATTGATGAAAAAGCCCACACTACTCCAGAGAACTTTGCCAACGGGGTAATCAATGCCATTAAGAAAACCGGCATTGACCTGGCGGAGACCGTGTATTTTGTACATGGTACCACCGTGGTCATTAATGCCGTTACGGAAAGAAAAGGGGCCAAAACTGCTCTGGTCACGACCAGAGGCTTCAGGGATGTACTGGAAATCGGCAGGGCCAACCGGCCTGATTTATATAATTACTTTTATAAAAAACCCCGTCCTTTTGTTCCCCGACACCTGCGGTTTGAGGTGGATGAGCGCCTCAATTATAAAGGTGAGGTGTTGAAGGGGGTCTCGGAAGATGAAGTGGTAGCCATAGCCAGGAAGATCAGGGAAGAGGGCGTCACAGCGGTCGCGGTCTGTCTTTTGCATTCCTATGCCAATCCGGAACACGAGCGGATGGTCGGGCGCATTCTGGCCAGGGAATTGCCGGGGGTCGAGATCACAATCTCATCAGACCTGATTAAGGAATGGCGTGAATATGAGCGGACGAGCACGACCGTACTCAATGCCTATGTGAAGCCGGCGGCCACCAGGTACCTCGACACCCTGCAGGAACGTTTGGAAGAAATGGGCCTCAAGGTAGAACCTCACGCCATGCTTTCCAACGGGGGCACGGCTACTTTTGCCCGGTCCAAGGAAGTGCCGATCACCCTGATCGAGTCGGGGCCCGTAGGAGGAGTGATCGGTGCTGCCGCCCTGGGCAAAATCATCGGCGAGGAAAATATAATAACTTTCGATATTGGAGGTACTACGGCCAAAACCTCTTTAATCAGCAGGGGAGAGGTCAAGATCACCACCGATTACAAGCTGGAATGGACACCTAAATTTGCCGGTTACCCTGTAAAAACACCCATTGTGGACATTATCGAGATTGGGGCCGGTGGTGGTAGCATTGCCTGGATAGATGATGTGGGTGTGCTCAAAGTGGGTCCTCAAAGCGCTGGAGCGGACCCAGGCCCCGCCTGTTACGGCCTGGGCGGAACTCAGCCCACACTGACTGACGCCAATTTAATAGCAGGCCGGATCGATCCCGGCAGTTTTCTGGGCGGGGAATTTAAAATCGACCCCGAGCTGGCCAGGAAGGCTATGGAACCAATTGCCGGGCATTTCGGAATCAGCATCGAGGAAGCCGCGCTGGGTGTGATTAAGACGGCCAATAACAATATGCTGAACGCTTTAAAGCTCATTTCCGTTCGCAGGGGCTACGATCCCAGGGATTTTGTCATGGTGGCCATGGGCGGAAATGGGGCTGTTCATGGGCCGTTCCTGGCTGCCGAGTTAAAGGTGGGCAAGCTCATTGTTCCAAACATGCCGGCTACCTTCTCAGCCTGGGGAATGTTGATGACCGACCTGAGGCAGGATTTCATTCAAACCCAGATTATGCCTGTGAACGGGTGCGATCTGGACAGGGTGAATGCCATTTACCAGGAAATGGAACAAGAAGCCCTGGCCGTTTATGAAAAGCAGGGTATAAACCCCGGTGATATTGTGTTTGTCAGAACAGCAGACCTGCGCTATATCGGTCAGGAACACACGGTTAGGACTCCGGTATGTAACGGTATAATTCGAGAGGAAGATTTGATCACCATCAGGAAGGCTTTTGATCGCAACCACCATCAACAGTACACCTTTAGCCTGGACTACGCTCCGGCTGAATTTGTCAATTTCAATTTGACCGCTTTTGGAATGGTCAAAAAACCGGAGATAAAGAAAGTACCTCCTGCCGGTTCCCTGCGTGATGCCATCAAGGGAGAGAGAGTTATCGACTTTGATGAGCACGGGCGGCTGATGTGTAAGGTATACGCCAGGGGCATGCTGGGGCCGGGTCACAAAATCCAGGGGCCGGCTGCTATAGAAGAACCCAAGTCGGTAACCATCCTGTACCCCGGTCAAACTCTGGAAGTAGATGATTACGGCAACCTGATCATTTATACGGGGGTGTAAGACTTATGGCAAAAGTAGATCCATTCACCAGAGAAAACATAGCCCAGGGTTTGATTGCAGCAGCGGAAGAAATGTTTCTTACCTGGGGCCGGACCAGCCAGAGTACAATTATCTACGAAGTGCTCGACTACGCCTGCGGACTGACCGATGCCAGAGGGAATCTCATTGCTCAGGCCAACGGAGTCACCGGCTTTTTGGGAGCAATCACTTATTCGGTTATTTCAACGCTGGAAAAGTTCGGTCCGGAGAATTTAAAGCCGGGGGATATCATTCTTACCAACGACCCCTTCACCGGCAGCGGTACTCACCTCTGCGACGTGTCCGCAGTTTTACCCATTTTTTACGGAGGGGAACTGGTGGCCTTCGCTGCCAGTAAAGGACACTGGAATGAAATTGGAGGCAAAAACCTGGGCAGCTGGTCCACAAATGCCACCGAGATTTATCAGGAGGGCCTGCAGTTTCCAGTCATTAAAATCTACGAGGAAGGAAAGTTGAACGAGGCAGTCAGGGACATGATTGCAGCCAATTGCCGTACCCCCGATATGACTCTCGGGGATTTATATGCCCAGACGGCTTCTTTGCGTATCGCGGAAAGAAGGGTGCTCGAGCTCTTCGACAAGTATGGTAAGGACGCTGTCATGGAAAGCATACAAACTTTGCTGGAGAACGGGAGAAAGCTGGCTCTCAAGGAGCTGGCCAAAATGCCGAAAGGAACGTTCGAGGCGGAAAGCTTTATTGATGCCAATGCCAATGGGCTGGGCGATGTGTATATAAAGGCCAAGGTAACCATTACAGATGATAGTTTTCTGATTGACTTGACGGAATCGGGGGACCAGATTGCCGCACCCATCAACTGTACCAAATTCGGGGCCTACTCTGCCGGGAGGATTATTTATCATGCCCTGCTGAATCCCGACGCCGAACCTAACGAAGGTTTTTATTCCCCGTTGAAAGTAATGGTGCGTGAAGGCAGCATTTTTGCTGCCGTGCGACCGGCACCGGTTTCCACCAACTGGGAAGCTCTGTCCCACATTACGGACCTAGTGGCGAAGGCACTGGCTCCGGTGATACCCGAGAGAATAACGGCGGGTCACTTTTTGAGCATTATCGGTACCATCCTGGCTGGAATTGAAGATGGTACCGGGCAGCCTTTCGTCCTTTGCGAGCCCCATGCCGGAGGGTGGGGTGCCGGATACAACAAGGATGGCGAAAACGGCCTGGTGGCTATCGCCGATGGGGAAACGTTCATGATTCCTGTTGAGGTTGCGGAATACAAATATCCCATCATGGTCGAACAATATGCTTTCAACCTCAATACCGGTGCCGGGAAGTATAGAGGGGGCTGCGGTTTGATCAGGGATTACCGCCTGCTCAACTCGAATGGTGAACTGACGACTATCGTCAGCAGGCACAGGATCCCGCCGTGGGGGTTTGCCGGTGGAAAAGATGGCTCGCCCAATGTGGTGGAAATACACCCTGCAGACGGGTCTGGACCAATCATTGGTGCGACTTTCTCCAATTATCCCATGCGTAAAGGCGACCTGGTGAGATTTATCAGCGGCTGTGGTGGTGGTTATGGAGACCCCCTGGAACGGCCCGTGGAAAAAGTCTGGCAGGACGTTAAAGATCAGTTGATTACCATTGAAACGGCTGCCAGGGAATACGGTGTAATCATCGATCCGGTAACGCTGGAAGTTGACCGGGAGAAAACAGAAAAACTTCGGATAGAAATGAGCAGGCAGAATTAAAGATGTCAGGTGTGGCTACCAGAGCCGCACCTTTTTGTTTGTATCTGTTCACTGCAGCCTCTTGTACGGTGCCGCCTTATCCAAAAACGAGTGATTTGCGGAGTGCTGTTTAACTATTAGGAGGGATTCGGCCTGTAATCAAGAAAATTAAATGTATAAGGGTAAGGCCAGGAGTTGAATCCAAAATGAAGGGTATAACTGTTAACGAAGCCCTGGAGCTGTTGAAAGGCCACGGTGTTATTTTGAAAGCGGGGCGTAACGGTTTATCCAGGGTCATTGAGACGGTGAGCGTGCTGGAAGTAACACGGTACCAGGACTGGGTCCGCGGGGGGGAGCTTTTCCTGACTACACTTGGGGCTTTCCCGGCCCGGGAGCAGGTTTATGATCTCGTGAGAGACTTGAACAGAGCGGGGGTAGCCGCCCTGGCAGTTCACCCGGGCCACAACCTGGGAGTAGCCATGGATGATTACGCCTTCCAGCTGGCGGAAGAACTTGATTTTCCGGTCCTTGTCCTGCCCAGGAGTATCCCGTACAGCACCGTATTCTCCGTTGTTATGGGCGCCATTCTTAATAAGCAAAAGCTGTTGCTGGAAAAATCGTTGCAGATCAACACATATTTGACGGACATTCTCCTGACCGGGGGGAGCTTTGAAAAAATAGCCCTGTCCCTACAAAAACTCATAAACAGGCCGGTTATGATTACTGATAGCTCCTTGAAGGTTCTGGCCGTTGCAGGGACCGATAAGGTTTCAGCGGATGAATTTGCCGGGGAAGTTCTGGATGTCCTGAAAGAGCTGCACTCATCTATGCCTGCCTATGAAGGGTTTGGCCCGGAAGGGAGCCCGGGCATCAGGACCTGTCACAGGCCGGCTTCTGCTTCCGGCGGGCAGTTGTTGTTAACAAGGGTGGCGGTCGGACGGGAACTTTACGGCTATGTGGTCACTCCAGCAGGTACAGGTGGGGATGGGGAATTCGATATATCAGAGGTGGCTTTAGCTCATGCTGCCACGGCGGTGGCCCTGGAGGAATCGAAACGAAGGGCAATCAAAAGAGCGGAAGAAAAGATGAACA
>NZ_JBNATZ010000029.1:0-16443 GCF_049701015.1 Desulfofundulus sp. | reverse complement strand
GCGGCGTGCGTACCAGGTGGCGGCGGTTCACCAGCTGGTGGCACCCGCGAGGTAAACATTAACATGAAGATGTATTAACCGCGTAATCAGGGGCTTTCAAAAAAATACGAAAAAACGGTTTTGTCCAGATCGTTCACCTTCCAGGGTGAACGATATTTTTTTGTAATCGCTGTGCGAGCACAAGATAGTGCTAGGTGCAGTCATGATTGTCCACAGGCCGGGTGGGGGGAGGCCTCGAATATTTAGGCTGAAAACAGATGATAATTTATGATGCTTGGAAGTGTTTTTACATAACAAATATTCGCAAATGTAACACAGGAGGGTTGCTTGTGAGCCAGGTCAAGGTAATGATCGCTCCCAGCAGGTATGTCCAGGGAGCGGGTGCACTGGCGGAAATCGGTGAGCATGTGAGCAGGCTGGGCAAAAAGGTCTTTGTGACCGGCGGCAAAACTGCTTTTGCCCAGACCAGGGAAAGCATTGAAAAAAGTTGCGGGGAAAAGGGTGTTGCTTGCGTATTTGAGACGTTCCGTGGCGAGTGTTGCGATTCCGAGATTGACCGGTTGAAGGCGGCGGCTGTTTCTGCAGAATGTGACGTGGTGATGGCGGTGGGCGGCGGCAAGGTTATCGATGCCGGCAAGGCCGTAGCCGCTCTAATGAAGGTGCCCGTTGTAATTGTGCCGACCATTGCAGCAACCGATGCCCCATGCAGCGCTTTATCCGTAATTTATACCGAAGAGGGCGTTTTTGACCGTTATTTCATCCTGCCGCAGAATCCCAACCTTGTGCTGGTGGACACTTCAATTATTGCCAGAGCGCCGGTACGTTTCCTGGTATCCGGCATGGGGGACGCGCTGGCAACCTGGTTTGAAGCGGCCTCCTGTGCACAGGCAGCTGCCCAAAACATACCGGGCGGCCGTACGACCACCGCTGCCCTGCGGCTGGCACGGCTGTGCTATGAAATTCTCATCGAGTACGGGGAACAGGCCAGGCTGGCTGTCGAACGCGGGGTGGTGACTCCCGCGGTGGAAAAAATAGTTGAAGCCAACACATTGCTTTCTGGGATTGGTTTTGAGAGCTCAGGCCTGGCCGCCGCTCATGCCATTCACGATGGCCTGACGGTGCTGGAAGAGACTCACCACGCGTACCACGGGGAAAAGGTGTCGTTTGGAACTCTGGCGCACCTGGTGCTGGAGGACCACCCGAGAGAAGAAATCGAGGAAGTGCTTGATTTCTGCATCCGCGTGGGTCTCCCCATTACACTCGCCCAACTGGGGGTAAAAGAACCTTCGCCGGAAAAAATCAAAAAAGTCGCCGAGAAGGTATGTGAACCGGGGATGATGATTCACAACATGCCCTTCCCGGTCACGCCGGATATGGTTTATGATGCCATCCTGGCTGCTGATGCCATTGGCCGGGCTTACCTGCACCGGCACGGCATTACTGTTGAATAACGATCGGGTAAAAACCCCTTCCCGGTCCTAATTCCCACCGGCCCTGGGAACCCCGGGAAGGGGGTTTACCATAAATCAAATAACTACACAAACTATTTAAGGAGGTTGGATTGTTTATGACTGGAGAAGCGTTGGGCATGGTGGAGACGCGGGGACTGGTCCCGGCCATCGAAGCGGCGGACGCCATGGTGAAGGCCGCAAACGTAGTCTTGCTTGGCTACGAAAAGATCGGTTCCGGTCTGGTGACGGTCATGGTCCGGGGCGACGTGGGTGCGGTCAAGGCTGCCACTGATGCAGGTGCGGCTGCGGCCAAGCGGGTTGGAGAAGTAGTGTCCGTGCACGTCATTCCGCGCCCGCACACCGACGTGGAGAAGATTTTGCCTGCAGCAGATAAGAAGTAATTTGGAGGTGACTTAAATGGACGAGCAACTTGTCCAGAAGGTGCTGGAACAGGTGATGAAAAAAGTGGGGGCGGCCAGCAGTGCTGCGGCATCCAGCGTGCCCGCCGGTTCCTCTCCTGTCACCGAGCAGGTTGCAGGAAGGGGGTTGACTTCCCTGCCTACCGAATTTGTCGGTACCGCTATAGGGGATACCATCGGTCTGGTCATTGCCAACGTTGACCCGCTGCTCCACGAGAAGATGGGACTGGACAGCCGTTACCGGTCCATCGGCATCCTGGGCGGCCGTACTGGTGCCGGCCCGCAGATCATGGCGGCGGATGAAGCGGTGAAGGCGACCAATACCGAGGTCGTGGCTGTTGAACTGCCCCGGGATACCAAGGGTGGTGCCGGTCATGGCAGCCTGATCATCTTTGGGGCAGAGGAGGTTTCCGACGCCCGCCGGGCGGTGGAAGTCGCCCTGCAGGAGTTGGAGAGGACTTTTGGTGACGTTTACGCTAATGACGCCGGCCACCTGGAGTTCCAGTACACCGCGCGGGCCAGCCATGCCCTGGAGAAGGCGTTTGGCGCGCCGCTGGGCAAAGCATTCGGCCTGATCGTTGGTGCACCTGCGGCCATCGGCGTGGTCTGCTGCGATACAGCGGTCAAGGCCGCAGAGGTACAGGTGATTGGTTACGCCAGCCCGGCCAAGGGGACAAGTTTTACAAACGAAGCCATCCTTTTCATCTCGGGTGACTCCGGTGCTGTCCGCCAGGCTCTCATTGCCGCCCGGGAAGTCGGGATTGCACTTCTCAGCACCCTGGGAGACAAACCCCAATCCCTGACCAGGCCCTATATTTAACAGCGTGGGAGGTGAGGATTAATGGCTAAACGTTCGAAACGTTTCGAGGTTCTGGCCAACAGGCCGGTCAACCAGGACGGGTTTGTGGCTGAATGGCCGGAAGTGGGCCTGATAGCCATGAACAGTCCTTTCGACCCGAAGCCCAGCCTGAAGATCGAAAACGGCCAGGTTGTGGAAATGGATGGTAAGCGCCGTGAGGATTTCGATATGATCGAACAATTTATTGCTGATTATTTCATCGATGTGAACGTTGCCCCGGAAGTAATGGCCATGGATTCCGCGCAGATTGCCAGGATGGTCGTGGACATCAATGTGCCTCGCGAGGAAATCGCCAGGCTGGCTCAGGGTATGACCCCGGCCAAAGTGGTCGAAGTTCTGGGGCACATGAACATCGTGGAAATCATGATGGGCATGATGAAAATGCGTGCCCGGAAGACACCGGCCAATCAGTGCCACGTCACCAATTTGCGGGACAACCCGGTGCAAATCGCGGCGGACGCAGCAGAAGCCGCCCTGCGGGGGTTTGCCGAGCAGGAAACCACCGTGGGTGTGGTCCGCTACGCTCCTTTCAACGCCCTGGCCCTGCTGGTGGGGTCCCAGACGGGACGTGGCGGTGTGCTCACCCAGTGTGCTCTGGAAGAAGCTACTGAGTTGCAGCTCGGAATGCGCGGCCTTACCTCTTACGCCGAAACTATTTCGGTGTATGGTACGGAACAGGTATTTGTTGACGGTGACGATACTCCGTGGTCCAAAGCGTTCCTGGCCTCGGCTTATGCTTCCCGCGGCCTGAAGATGCGCTTTACGTCCGGTACCGGTTCGGAGGTGCAGATGGGCTACGCTGAGGGTAAGTCCATGCTCTACCTGGAAGCCCGCTGCGTAATGCTCACCAAGGGTGCTGGCGTGCAGGGACTGCAAAACGGGTCCATCAGCTGCATTGGCGTGCCGGGTGCCGTACCGACGGGTATCCGTGCGGTGGCGGCTGAGAACCTGATAACCATGATGCTGGACCTGGAAGTGGCTTCCGGTAACGACCAGACTTTTTCCCATTCGGATATACGGCGGACTGCCCGCATGCTGCCGCAATTCGCAGCAGGCACGGACTTCATCTTCTCCGGTTACAGTGCAGTACCCAACTACGACAACATGTTTGCAGGGTCCAACTTTGATATTGAAGATATGGACGACTACCTGCTCCTGCAGCGGGACCTGATGGTGGACGGCGGGGTGCGACCGGTCAGCGAGGAGGAAGTTGTGGCCGTACGCAACCGGGCGGCCAGGGCGCTGCAGGCGGTGTTCAAGGAGCTGGGTCTGCCCGAAATCACCGACGAAGAAGTTGAAGCCGCGACTTACGCGCACGGTTCCGAAGATATGCCGCCCCGCAAGGTGCCGGAAGACCTTAAGGCTGCTCAGGATATGATAGCGCGCGGCGTAACCGGGCTGGATGTGGTTAAAGCCCTGGCCAAGCACGGCTTTGAAGATATCGCGCAAAATATACTCAACATGCTCAAGCAAAGGGTATCCGGTGACTACCTGCATACCTCCGCAATTCTGGACCATAATTTCCATGTCATCTCCGCAGTAAACGACCTTAACGACTACCGGGGTCCGGGAACCGGTTACCGTTTGAGCAAGGAGCGCTGGGAGGAAATTAAGAATATTGCCCAGGCTCTGCGGCCCGAAGATATGGAAATCTAGGGGAGGTGAAAGGGAATGGTGGACAACGCCCTGATTGAGAAGATCGTGGAGCAGGTAATACAGGAAATGTCACGCTTGCAGAGCAGCGGGTATGCGGAGAAGGTGGACAGGGCTCCAGCTGCTCCAGTGACAGGGCAAGGGCAGGGGCTGGTCCTGACGGAGAAGGGGGAAGCACGGCCCGGCACTGACCGCAGTGAAGTGGTAATCGGCCTTGCCCCCGCATTTGGCGATAAATTCACCAGGACTATTATCGGCCTGCCTCATGCGGATGTTTTGCGTGAAATCATGGCCGGTATTGAAGAAGAGGGCTGCCGCGCCCGTGTGATAAGAGTCAGGAAGACATCGGACGTGGCCTTCGTAGCTCATGAGGCGGCCAAACTTTCGGGTTCCGGTATCGGTATCGGAATTCAATCCCGCGGCACGACAGTGATTCACCAGAAGGACCTTCCTCCTTTAAGCAACCTGGAACTGTTTCCGCAGTCACCTCTCCTGGACCTGGAAACGTACAGGGCTATCGGGCGGAACGCGGCCCGTTACGCCAAGGGTGAAAACCCGGATCCGGTGCCGGTCCGCAACGATCAAATGGCCCGGCCCAAGTACCAGGCCCGGGCGGCAGTTATGCACATCAAAGAAACACAGTTTGTGGTGCCCGGAGCCAGTTCTACAGAACTGGAACCCCGGTTTTATTAAGGAGGAGGTGCCGGGATGGATGCGCGTTATATAGAGCAACTGGTGCGTGAGGTTCTCAAGCAGATGGGCAACGTGGCCGGCGGGGAAAACACGCCGGCGGAGGAAGCTGGCACTCAGGCGGGGAAAACCGGGTGTGACCTGGACCCCGGGAAGGATTACCCGCTGGCAGAAAAGCGCCCTGAATTGATACGTACGGCCACAGGCAAAAAGTTGCAAGATCTAACCATTGAAAACGTCTTGAACGGCAAAATTACACCCCAGGACGTGCGGATCACGGCAGACGCTCTGCTCATGCAGGCCCGGATTGCTGAAGCCTGCGGCCGCAAGCAGCTTGCTCAAAATTTCCGGCGGGCTGCAGAGTTGACCGGGGTGCCCGACGAACGCATCCTGGAGATTTACAACGCTTTGAGGCCGTACAGGTCGACCAAGGCTGAGCTCCTGGCCATCGCCGACGAACTGGAGCACAAGTACGGTGCCAGGATCAATGCAGCTTTTGTGCGGGAAGCGGCCGATGTCTACGAGCGCCGCGGGCGGCTGCGGAGTGCATAAAAAGGACGAAGGAGCCTTGCGCAATGACGATCATTGCAGGGGTCGATATCGGTAACAATTCAACAGAAGTAGCTCTGGCTGAGGTAGAGGCGGGCGGACGGGTCAGTTTCCTGGCCAGTTCGCTCGTTCCCACTACCGGTATCAAGGGGACAGTAGATAACGTCCCCGGTGTGAAGCGGGCCCTGGAAGAAGCTGTCGCCCGGGCCGGCTGCCGCCTGCGCGATATTTCTTTGTTGCGCTTGAATGAGGCAACGCCCGTAATCGCGGATGTGGCCATGGAGGCTATTACCGAGACGGTAATTACGGAATCAACCATGATCGGGCACAACCCGGCCACTCCGGGCGGCACCGGTTTGGGAGTGGGTACGACAGTTCCTGTGGATCAGTTGCCGTCCTGCGCCCCGGGTGACCGTGTGGTAGCTGTGGTCCCGGCCAGTATTACCTATGATACTGCCGCCCGCCTGATCAACCAGGCGCTGGATAAAGGTGTTGATGTGCAGGGGGCTATTGCCCAGCGGGATGACGGGGTGCTCATTTATAACAGGGTTAAAAAGCCCATGCCGGTGGTCGACGAGGTGCAATATCTCGAGCGGGTCCCGCTTTCCATGCGTGCGGCGGTGGAAGTGGCCCCGCCCGGCGGCGTGATTCAAACCTTGTCAAACCCTTATGGTATCGCCACGGTATTCGAGCTCACGCCCGAAGAAACCCGGAATGTGGTGCCCGTAGCCCGGGCACTCATCGGTAATCGTTCTGCGGTGGTGATTAAAACGCCTGCCGGAGACGTCAGGGAGCGCCGCATCCCGGCCGGCCGTGTGATCCTGGAAGGAGAGAAGGGCCGGGCGGAGGTGGACCTGGAGGAGGGGGCCGGACAGATCATGGCCGCTCTGGACCGGGTGGCCCCACTCGTGGATGCCAGCGGTACTCCGGGCACCAACGTGGGTGGCATGCTGGAGAAAGTCCGGCAGGTGATGGCTGATTTAAGCGGCCAGTCCAGGGATGAAGTCCGGATCAGGGATATTCTCGCTGTCGACACGCTGGTTCCCCAGAAGGTGGTTGGCGGGCTGGCCGGGGAGTTTTCCAATGAAAATGCAGTGGCCCTGGCGGCCATGGTCAGGACCAGCCGGTTTCCCATGGAAGAGATTGCCCGCCGGTTGGAAGCGGAGCTGGGCTTCCGGGTTGAGGTTGGCGGAGTGGAGGCCCAGATGGCCATCCTCGGTGCCCTGACCACTCCGGGGGTCGACCGCCCGGTAGCCATTCTGGACCTGGGCGGTGGTTCCACTGATGCAGCCTTTATCAATCAGGAAGGCAAATTGAGTTTTGTGCACCTGGCGGGAGCCGGTGAACTGGTAACCATGCTCATTGCTTCTGAGTTGGGGTTGGAAGACCGCCACCTGGCAGAGGAAATCAAGCGCTACCCGCTGGCGAAAGTGGAAAGTCTGTTCCACATCCGTATGGAAGATGGAACTGTTGTCTTTTACGACCAGGCTCTGGACCCCGGTGTTTTTGGCCGGGTCGTGGTGGTTAAAGAAGGGGGCGAGCTGGTTCCCGTCCCTGTGAGTGAATCAGTCGAGAAGATCCGTGCGGTGCGCCGGTCGGCCAAGGAGAAAGTTTTTGTAACCAATGCTTTTAGAGCTCTGAGCCAGGTGGCCCCGGGGCAAAACATAAGGCTTATCGATTTTGTGGTTCTTGTGGGCGGGTCTGCCCTGGACTTTGAAGTACCGCACCTCATATCCGATGCGCTGGCCCATTATGGTGTGGTTACGGGGCGGGCCAACATCCGGGGTACCGAAGGGCCTCGTAACGCGGTGGCCACGGGCCTGGTTCTATCTGCAGTTGATGGTCGGGTTGGGGGTGCACGCAGGTGAGTTCTGTTTACGCCAGGTGGACGGGTGAACGCCCGGCGGTGGTCTTGATGTGTCCCGGCCGGAACGTTTCCGAGGCCCTGAAGCGGGAGATATTGCTGGGGTTGGAGGAAGAAGGTGTGCCGGTGGTGGTGCAGGAGGGAAACGGGGATGCTGAAGAACTGGGCCACCAGGCAGCTCGTATTTCCCCGCTCGAAGTAGGTATTGGTCTGGACAGCCAGGGTAAGGCCGTAATTCACCACCGCAAGCTCCGCCGGCACCAGCCCGTGTTCACCGTCCATCTCAATTTAAGGCCGGAAGTGGCACGGATAGTGGGCACAAATGCAGCGCGGCTGGTAAAAGTGGTGCCCTTCAAAACCATGTAAGCCATTGTTTTAATCAGGAGGAGGTGACCGGAAATTGGCCACCCAGGCTTTAGGCCTTATTGAAACGGTAGGACTGGTAGCGGCTGTGGAGGCTGCCGATGCCATGGCTAAAGCCGCTAATGTGGAGATGGTCGGTTACGAACTGACACAGGGCGGCGGAATGGTGGTGGTTAAGATTCGTGGGGACGTGGGAGCGGTAAAGGCTGCTGTCAGTGCTGGTGTAGCTGCTGCTTCGCGGGTGGGTAAGGTTGTGTCTTCCCATGTCATTCCACGTCCCCATCAAGAAGTGGAACCTGTGATCAACAGCCCTGCAACCAGAGGTGCCGGCCGCGTCGGACCCGGGCCGGCTTCCCGGGAAGGGTCGGACGCCGGTGCTCCGGACACCGCGGGAGGGGGAGAAGGGGCACCGGAGGCGGCGGAATTGGAGCCCGTTACTGAAAATCCGGAGCCTGAAGAAAAAAAAACGAGCAACCCCGGTTCTGGAAACAGGGAAAGCCGGGGCGGACGCGAACGGCGCCGCAGGCACTGAAACATGAAACCCTTTCGGTGCTGCGCCTTGCTCCCTGTCCGGGTGGAAAGCACACCTCTTCCGCCTGCCTTACGGTACCGGAAAAAACCGATATAAAACTGGTCAAGGGTCGCCGGTACTCCCGGAACAGGAAAAAATACAGGTAGGTGAAGCAGCTTGGAACTGAAACAATCAACGGCGGTGCTGCCGCAGGAAATTCCCGGAGATGTAATTCACGCCCTGGTGCGGGCGGTAGTGGCGCAGGTCCAGCGCCGGCAGGCGGCGGAACGCGAAATCCTGCGGGTGCCGGTGGGAGTATCAGCGCGTCACGTCCATCTGGCACCGGAGCATGTCGAGGCGCTTTTCGGCCCCGGGTATAGCCTGACTCCCATCAGGGAACTCCAACCCGGCCAGTACGCTGCGAAGGAATGTGTAACAGTTGTCGGGCCGCGGGGCGTGCTTCAAAACGTCCGTGTCCTGGGTCCACCGAGGGGACAAACACAGGTGGAAATCTCCCGTACCGATTCTTACCTTCTGGGGATTGACCCTCCGGTCCGGGATTCGGGCGACCTCTCCGGAACACCCGGGGCGGTTCTGGTTGGTCCCAGGGGGGCCATCAACCTGGAGGAGGGTGTCATACTGGCCTGGCGTCACATACACATGCCTGCCGATGTAGCTGAACGCTGGGGGCTCAAAGACAGGGAACTGGTACGGGTGCGTACGGAAGGGCTGCGAAGGGTAGTTTTCGACCGGGTACTGGTACGTGTATCACCCGCATACCGCCTTGAAATCCATATCGATACCGATGAAGCCAACGCGGCCGGTCTTAAAAACGGGGATCACGTACAGGTGATCATCGATGATTAAGGGACAGCTTGAGCGGGCGAATGAATTAATCGCCACCTTCAAGTCCCGTATGGATGAACCGCTCAAAGCCTGGCAGGGGCGTCTGCGTGTGGGTGTCGACCTCGGCACTGCCAATGTTGTGGTGGCGGTGGTGGACGAAACCGGCCAGCCGGTGGCCGGCGCACTGAAACCGGCACAGGTGGTGCGGGATGGCCTGGTGGTGGACTATGTAGGTGCCGTAAATATTGTGCGGCGTCTCGTGGAGAACCTGCGCTCAACGCTGGGCACGGAATTGTTGACAGCGGCCACTGCTGTACCGCCGGGTACCGGAGACAGGGACTCGAGAGCTACCCGGTACGTGGTTGAAAGTGCGGAACTTCAGGTTGTGAATGTAGTCGATGAACCCACTGCAGCATCCGCGGTGCTGGGGGTACGGGATGGAGCCGTGGTGGATGTGGGCGGCGGTACGACGGGCATTTCCATCCTTAAGGAAGGTGAAGTGGTATATACCGCCGATGAGCCGACCGGCGGCACCCACTTTACCCTGGTGATCAGCGGGCATTATGGGCTGCCTTTCAGTGAAGCTGAAGCTATGAAGCTGGATCCCGGCAGGCAGCCGGAGCTCCTCCCGCTGGTCCGCCCGGTGATGGAGAAAGTGGCAGCTATTGTGCGGCGCCACCTCGAGGGGTGGGATGTACCCACTGTCTACCTGGTCGGCGGTGCCTTTTCGTTCCATGGATTTGTTGACGTGATGCAACGCCAGCTGGATGTCCCCGTGCTGTGCCCGGCGGAACCTCTGCTGGTGACCCCCCTGGGGATTGCCCTTTGTTGCCCGGCTGGCTAAGGGAGGCGAGAACAGGTGACCGGTGAAGAGCTGGTGAATCGTATAGTGGAAGAGGTGTTACGCCGCCTGAACGGGGGACAGGTTCCTGCATCACCCCCGCCCGGGCACAGCAGGATACTGGTTGTGGTTACAGGTGGGACCATCGGTGCGCGGGCTGCTCTGGAGGAACTTGCGCGCCTGAAGAGGGAGCGAGGGGTGGGGCTGGAGTACTTCATCCTTTTCTCCCGGTCGGCGGCGGCTATTCATGACCCCGGGAAGTGGAGGCAGGAACTGCAGGCTGTTGACGTTTTGGTTGAGGGCGAAAGCAGTCGTGGCAGGCATACAGAGCTTCTCAAGCTTTGTGACCTGGTGGTGGTACCCGTACTCACACGGACCACTGCAGCGCGTCTGGCTTCGCTGTTGCTGGACTCGGCGGCAGCGGAGGTGCTGGTGGATGCCTTGATGCGCGGGCTGCCGGTGATAGCGGCCAGTGATGCGGCAGACCCCGCCAGCGAGGGTTTTGCCCGCCTGGGGATGAACCGGGGCCGCCCGCCACTGGTCCAGGCCATGAAAGATAATCTGGAGAAAATTGCGGCTTTCGGGGTGATTCTGGTACCGGCCCGGGAACTGGGTGGTGCTGTGGCGGAAATGACCGGGAGGCGGGTTCAAATTGGAACAGCTCCACAGTCGTCACGGGCTAAGAACCTGCCGGAGAGCCCCTACCAGTTACCCGCCGTTTTGTCCAGCGTGCCGGCAGTCGAGCAGCGTTCCGGCCGGCGCATGGTTATCACGCGCACGGAGCTGGGTGCCCTGGTAAACAAGAACGGGGTGGTCAGGGTTCCCAGGGGGGCACTGGTTACGCCACTGGCCTGGGATACAATCCGGGATGCCGGCTGGCGGGTGGAAGAAGTGTGATCCTGTTCCATGACCCCGGGACTGGATTTAAAGAGAGGCAGGTGAGCAAGTGATGATTTTGGGACGGGTGATTGGTACGGTGGTTTCCACGCGGAAGGACGAACGGTTGACCGGCTTCAAGCTTCTGGTGGTCGAAACGCTGCAGCCCGGTAAAAAAACAGAGGTGGAGGAATTTGTAGCTGTGGATACCGTGGGCGCTGGAGTTGGGGAAACGGTCCTGGTAGTCATGGGATCACCTGCCTCGCGGACAGTGAACGGTGCTGACACGCTGGTACCGGTGGATGCTGCCATTATTGGTATTGTTGATACCGTGGAAATGGCCAGCCGGTGAGAAATGGTATAAGTGGGTGGTCGGACAGTGAAGAAAAATCGTACACCCGGGGTATATACCCGGACCGGCGACAGGGGAGAAACATCCCTTCTGGGAGGAATACGGGTGGGCAAGGACAGCCTGAGGGTCAGCGCTTATGGTACGGTGGATGAAGCAGGGGCGGCGCTGGCTCTGGGACGTTCGCTGGCCTGCTGTGCGTGGGTTCAGGAGGTTGCCGCCAGGGTACAAAAAGAACTCTTTGTGGTTTGTTCGGAGCTGGCCCGCCCGGAAGTGTCCGCGGTGGGGGCCCGCGTGGAAGATGAGATGATCAGCCGCCTGGAGGAGGACATAAACGAAGGACTTGATCGTATTCCAGCTTTGCGCGGGTTTGCGGTTTCCGGACATGTCCCTGCCGAGGCGGCCTTTGACCTGGCCCGGACTGTTACCCGGAGGGCGGAACGGCTGGTAGTGCGGCTTTCCAGGCGGGAGGTCGTGAGGGAAGAGGTAATCAGGTATTTAAATCGCCTTTCAGATCTGTTGTTTGTCCTGGCGAGAGTGGAGGCACACGAGCACCTGGTCAAGGTGGTTATGACCAGAGTCCTGGAAAAAACAAGAGGGGGTGGTAACGTGAAAGAAACGATTACTCTTGACATAGCCCGCCAGATCGCTGCGGCAGCAGAAGAAAAAGCTCACCGGATTGGGGTTCCCATGGTGATCGTGGTGGCTGATGGTGCAGGCAACCCTGTGCTGCTGGAGCGCATGCACGGCGCCCTGCTGGCCAGTCTGGATATTGCTGCAGGTAAAGCATATACGGCGGTGGCCTTGAAGATGGAAACGGAAAAGCTTTCTGTGCTGGCTGCCCCCGGCGGGCCGCTGTACGGCATCAATACCACCAACGGAGGCAGGATTGTTCCTTTTGGTGGGGGCATCCCGCTTTACCAGGAAAACAACATTGTGGGGGCTATCGGTATCAGTGGCGGGAGCGTTGAGCAGGATATAGAAGTGGCCCGGGCCGGGGTCGAGAAGTGGAATCAGCTCCAGGGCCAGTAGGGTCTAACGGGTTCCGGCCAGCTGGGGAAGACATGACAGGGAGGTTTTAAGATGCAGGTAGCACAGGCTGAGATATACGCCATCGTAGAAAAGATTCTGGAAAAGTTGAACCAGCAAGAAGAAGGTATGCAGGGCGCCTTCTCCAGTTTGGATGATGCGGTGGAGGCTGCCAGACGGGCGCAGGAAAAACTGGCTCTGATGGACCTCACCCGGCGGGAAGAACTGGTGCGGGCCATGCGAGAGGCGGCGCTGGCCAATGTCCGGCTGCTGGCTGAAATGGCTGTCCAGGAGACCGGAAGGGGCCGCGTAGAGGACAAAATTGTGAAGAACACCCTGGCAGCGCAGAAAACGCCCGGTACTGAAGATTTAAAGCCCACGGCTTATACCGGTGATTACGGGCTGACACTTGTCGAGATGGCTCCTGTGGGTGTAATTGGTGCCATTACCCCGGTGACAAACCCGGCGGCTACCATTATCAATAACAGTATCGGGATGGTTGCTGCCGGTAATGCGGTGGTTTTCTCGCCTCATCCTTCAGCCGAGAAGACTTCACTCAAGACCATCGAGATTCTTCATGAAGCCATCATACGTGCCGGCGGTCCTTCCGGGCTGGTTGTGGGCCTGAGCGACCCGTCTGTGGAAAAAGCCACTCAGTTGATGCGCCATCCGGGCATCAACATGCTGGTCGTAACCGGTGGTTCCGGTGTCGTTAAAGCGGCCTTGAGTTCCGGTAAGAAGGCTATCGGGGCCGGTGCAGGCAACCCGCCGGTGCTGGTAGACCATACGGCCGATATAGACAGGGCTGCGCGCGACATTGTCATGGGGGCCAGTTTTGACAACAACATGCCCTGCATCTGCGAGAAAGCGCTGATTGTGGTTGATGAAGTCGCTGATGACCTCATCCGCCGGATGCAGAGAGAAGGGGCCATTCTGGTCAAGGGAAGTGAAGCAGATGCCCTGACCAGGCTGGCTTTTCAAAAGGACGGGAATGGTCATGTAGTGCTCAACCGGGACCTGGTGGGCAAAGATGCTTCTTATATCCTGAAGCAGATCGGCGTTCATATGGGTCGTGATACGCGTCTGGTCATCATGGAAACGGACGCTGACCATCCGTTTGTAACCCATGAGCAGATGATGCCCGTACTCCCGGTCGTCCGGGTGCGTGACGTTGAAGAGGGGATTCAGCTCGCTGTGCGGGTGGAGGGCAACAACCGGCACACAGCAATCATGCATTCCAAACATATTGACTATATGACAGAATTTGCCCGGGCAGTCAAGACCACCATCTTTGTGAAAAATGCACCGTGCTATGCCGGGATCGGTGCCGGTGGCGAGGGTTACTGTACTTTTACCATTGCCGGTCCCACGGGAGAAGGCCTCACTTCAGCCAGGAGCTTTACCCGTCAACGCCGCTGTGTGCTGGTGGATGGCTTCCGGATTATTTAAAAAACGGGTGGGTTGACCAGTGATTGGGTGGAGCAGAGAAGAAATAGTAAACCGGTTACGGCAGTGCGGTGTGGTGGGGGCGGGAGGTGCGGGATTTCCCGCCTATATGAAGGCCTCCAGCCGTGCGGAGTGGGTAATTGCCAATGCTGCCGAGTGCGAGCCTCTCCTGCGGGGTAACCAGGAATTGCTCCGGCAGGCTGCACGCGAAGTGGTTGGCGGGCTCAAGATCATGATGCGTGCAACGGGTGCTGCCAGGGCCACTATAGGGATTAAAGCCAAGTACAAGGCCGCCGCGGGCGCCCTGCGGGAGGCGCTGGCTGACGAGCCTGAGGCAGCTGTGGAACTGCACTTCCTGGAGGATTTTTACCCTGCCGGTGACGAGCACGTGCTGGTGTATGAAGTTACCGGGCGTGTCATCCCTCCGGGAGGGATCCCCATCCAGGTTGGTGTGGTGGTCAACAACGTTGAGACGCTGTTCAATGTGCACCGGGCTATGGAAGGCCGGCCTGTAATTGAAAAAATAGTAACCGTGACCGGTGCGGTGCAAAAGCCGGTGACCCTTCGTGTCCCGGTTGGGACGCCCGTCAGGGACCTGCTGGACCTTGCCGGCGGGCCGGTCATAAAAAGATTCGCAATTATTGAAGGGGGCCCGATGATGGGCCGCCTGGTGGACCTGGATGCTGTAGTTACGAGGACCACCGGCGGGCTTATCATCCTGCCGGCCGATCACCCCCTGGTTTCAAGCAAACAGGTGGATATCGATGTGGACCTGCGGCGGACGCGGGGCATGTGCTGCCACTGCGGTTACTGTACGGAACTCTGCCCCCGTTATCTGCTGGGCCACGGCCTGCGGCCGGACCGCAATATGGCCGGCCTGGCCTATGCAACCGGTGAGCTGGTGGCCGGGGGAGCTCCGTGGCTTTGTTCTGAGTGCGGCCTGTGTGAAGTTTTCGCCTGTCCCATGGGACTCAGTCCCAGGCGGGTGAATGCATGGTTGAAGCGCCAGATGTCCCGCAGCGGATTCAAGCCGCCGGCCGGTGAATTGCGTGGTTTGCATCCCCAGCGGTCATATCGCCGCGTACCAACGGCACGCCTGGTAAACCGGCTGGGGCTGTCTCGTTACGATCTCCCGGCACCCCTTCAGGAGGAAAGTGTACGTCCGCAAACGGTACGGTTGATGCTCAAACAGCACATAGGAGCGCCAGCAGAACCGGTTGTCAAACCCGGGGAACGGGTGGTAGCCGGCCAGGTGGTGGCCGAGGTGCCTGACAATGTTCTGGGAGTGCCGGTTCATGCCAGTATCGATGGTCGCGTTGCGCAGGTTTCTGCAGATGCGGTGGTAATCGAGGCAGAAAGGGTGGGTGATGGCGGTTGATGAATGCCCTGGGTATGGTGGAGTGGCGCGGTATTGCCCGCGGTATAGCAGCTACGGACGCGCTGCTCAAGTCTTCACCGGTCGAACTGGTGCTGGCCACTCCCGTTTGTCCGGGTAAGTTTGTGGCCATGGTCAGCGGGGAAGTAGGGGCCGTGCGAAACGCTGTGCGCACGGCGGTGGATTTTGACTCTGAAAATGTGGTGGATTCCCTTGTGCTGGGTACGGTGCATCCATCGGTGGTTCCGGCCCTGACAGGGACGTCGGCGGTTCCTGCCGCGAGGGGGTCGCTGGGAGTTATTGAGACCTTTGCCTGTGCGGCTGCCATCAAAGCAGGGGATGCCGCCGCTAAAGGCGGGCAGGTACAATTGCTGGAGATCCGCCTGGCGCGGGGCCTGGGCGGTAAATCCCTGGTTCTCCTCCAGGGTGAGGTCGCAGCAGTGCAGGCGGCGGTGGGACGTGCCGTCGCTGCCGTTGAAAACGGTCTGATCGTGGGTGTGGAGGTAATTTCCAGCCTGCACAGGGCCCTTTGGGAAAGGCTGTTTTAACAGGCAGAAAGGAAGAAGCTTTATGACGGAGCAGAACAACGGAGAAAAGATTCTCGTTATCAATCCCGGTTCCACCTCGACCAAAATAGCTTTTTTTGTGGGGGACGAAAAACGGTGGGTCGAAAATATCGCCCACCCGGCGGACGAGCTGGCGGTTTTCCCACGCGTTGTTGACCAGCTTGACTTCCGGCTCGAGGCATTGCGCCGGGAATTGCAGCATAAAGGGCTGCACGTGGAAGAGTTAACCGCCATTGCAGCAAGGGGCGGCTTGTTGAAGCCCATCCCCGGTGGTGTTTATGCGGTTGACCGGGCCATGCTTGAGGAGCTGCGTGAAGAACGTTACGGCAGGCATGCCTCCAACCTGGGTGCCCTCCTGGCCTATGAGCTGGGTTCTCCATATAACGTCCCTTCATATATCGTCGACCCCATCTGCGTGGATGAACTCGAGCCGGTGGCCCGGATTTCCGGCTTGCCCCAGATCCAGCGGCGGAGCGTCTTTCACGCCTTGAACCAGAAGCGTCAGGCCAGGCGTGCGGCAGCAGAACTGGGCAAGAAATACGAGGAAGTGAATCTGATTGTAGCACACCTGGGCGGTGGCATAACCGTCGGTGCTCACCGCCGGGGCCGGGTGGTGGACGTAAGCAACGGGGTGGACGGAGAAGGGCCTTTTACTCCCGAGCGCAGCGGTTCACTGCCGGCGGCGGAGGTGGCGCGCCTGGCTTTTAGCGGCCGCTACACCCGGGAGGAACTTCTTCGCCTGATCAACGGGCGGGG
>NZ_JBNATZ010000028.1:0-16498 GCF_049701015.1 Desulfofundulus sp. | reverse complement strand
TCGTGCACATTACTGAGGCCAACACCGTTACCCGACCCCACTCCGGGCTGGAGCACTTCGGGCAATCTTTCCGGGGGGATACCCACCCCGTCATCTCTAATCACAATCAGCATATCCTCATCCAAACGCCGGGCCGTAATCTGCACTGTACCCTGCCCCGGCTTGGGGAGAATCCCGTGTTTGATGGCATTCTCCACCAAAGGCTGGATGGTCAATACAGGGACCCGGTAATCAAGAAGTTCCCGGTCAATATTCCTGACGATCCGCAACTTCTCGCGAAAACGGGCTTTCTCCAGAATAAGGTAAGTGTTCAGGTATTCAATTTCTTCCCTCAAGGTGTTGAAATGGCCGTGGCGCTTTAAAGCGTGGCGGAAAAAGGATGCCAGGCGGATAAGAAGGCGCCTTGCCGTTTCCGGGTTTGTACGGCTGAACATGATAATTGTATTGAGGGTGTTGAATAGAAAATGCGGGTTTATCTGGGCATGAAGGGCATCCAGTTCCGCCTTGGTTACCAGCTGGGCCTGCCGGTCCAGTTCCGCCAGCTCCATCTGCATGCCTAGCAACTGAGCCAGACCTTCAGCCAGCTTAACCAGATTCTGGGGTATTTCCCCGGCTTTCGTCTGGTAAAGTTTGATAGTCCCCACCACTTCCTCCTTACATTTGAGGGGGGAAATAACCGCCGATTCCAGAGGACAGTGTGGTACGGGGCACTGCAGGTCCCGGCTGCTGCGGACCACCTTGAGTTCACCGGTAGCCAGCACCTCCCGGGTGGCATCGGTCATGATGGAACCACCCGGCTTGTGGTGGTCCGACCCGGCACCGATGTAAGCCAGGACTCTCTCCCGGTCGGTTATGGCTACAGCCGCTACATCACTGATTTTTTGGATGATCTCCGCGGTTTTGGCCGCCGTCTCTTCATTTAAACCCCGGCGCAGGTAGGGCAGTGTTTCGCTGGCAATCTGAAGGGTGGAATCGAGAGGATGCCTTTCGGTCTTCAAATTAATGATCCTTTGCTTCTGGATATAATCACTGACCAGAAAGGCTGCCACGGCATTGATACAAACCATGGCCAGCACCAGCTTCCACGCCAGGGGATCCCAGAGAAGCACCAAACCGGTAGCCAGAAAATTGACCGGCAGCCAGCGGGCAATTACCCCTATGGCCAGTTTCCTCTGCACAACCCTCCCCTCCTTATGTATCTATTTTAAATATTCGCAACTTTCTAGACATATCAACTGGTTAACTTTATTATATTTATTTAACTCAAAAATGTCTATTCCTTTTATTAGCATCAAAACCGGCCCGCGGACACTGGAAAGAGGCAGGTATCAAACTACCTGCCTCTTTCTCCAAAATAATGGGCCCGCCGGACGGCGGGCGGAGGTAATGCCTGGTAATTCGAACCGCCCCGCAGGCGGAAGCGCTGGCATAACCGCCACCCGGCAGGCCCAAATCCCTTCTAGTTTTCCTGTGATTCGTACTGCTCCTTGATTTTGGCCACTACCGAAGGGTCAGCCAGGGTGGTGGTGTCACCGAGCACCCGTCCCTCGGCAATGTCCCGCAACAGTCGCCGCATGATCTTTCCGCTCCGGGTTTTGGGCAGTTCAGCGGTGAAGAAAATGTCCTCCGGGCGGGCCAGGGCACCGATCTTCTTGACCACATGGGCTTTCAATTCTTCAATCAACTCGGGAGTACCCTGGATTCCTTCCTTCAGGGTGACGAAAGCACTCACGGCCTGACCTTTTACTTCGTGAGCTTTACCTATAACGGCGGCCTCGGCCACTGCCGGATGGTCCACCAGGGCACTCTCAATTTCCATGGTCCCCAGGCGGTGACCGCTGACGTTGATCACGTCGTCCACCCGTCCCATGATCCAGAAGTAACCGTCCTCATCCCACCTGGCACCGTCACCGGTAAAATACATGTTCTCAAAGCGGCTCCAGTACTGGGCCACATAACGGTCGGGATCGCCGTAAATAGTACGCAACATGGCCGGCCAGGGGGACTTGAGGACCAGGTAACCACCGCTGCCAAAGGGTACATCCCTGCCGGCACTATCGACTACGGCGGCCTCCACACCGGGGAAGGGTACGGTGGCGGAGCCGGGCTTCAAAGTGGTGACACCGGGCAGCGGTGATATCAGAATCATGCCGGTTTCCGTCTGCCACCAGGTATCCACAATGGGGCAGCGCTCGTGGCCGATATACTTGTAATACCACATCCACGCTTCGGGGTTGATGGGCTCTCCCACGGTACCCAGCAGGCGCAGGCTGGAGAGGTCGCGCCTGGCGGGCCAACCGGTACCCCACTTCATAAACGCACGGATAGCCGTGGGAGCGGTGTAAAGGATGTTGACGCGGTACTTTTCCACAATAGCCCAGAAACGGTCCCTTTCCGGCCAGTCCGGGCTGCCCTCATACATTACCGTCGTACAGCCGTTGGCCAGGGGCCCGTATACGATGTAGGAGTGCCCGGTCACCCAGCCGATGTCGGCAGTGCACCAGTAAATGTCATCGTCCTTGATATCGAAGATCAGCCGGTGGGTGGCGGAAACCCCAACCAGGTAGCCACCTGTGGTGTGCACCACACCCTTGGGCTTCCCCGTAGTGCCGCTGGTATAAAGAATGTACAGCATATCTTCGGCGTCCATATACTCCGGCTCGCAGCCGATGGGGGCCCCGGCCATCATTTCATGCCACCAGTAGTCCCGTCCCTCGACAAAATTAACGTCCTGACAGGTACGCTTTACCACGAGCACTTTTTCCACACTGGGACATTCAGCCAGCGCATCGTCACAGTTCTTCTTCAAGGGCACAATGCCGCCCCGGCGCCAGCCGCCGTCCGAGGTAATGACCAGTTTGGCCTGGCAGTCGTTAATGCGGTCCCTCAAAGACTCGGCGCTGAACCCCCCGAATACAACACTGTGGGGAGCACCGATACGGGCACAGGCCAGCATGGCGATAGGCAGTTCGGGAATCATGGGCAGGTAAATGGTCACCCGGTCACCCCGCCGGACACCCAATTCCTTGAGCACATTGGCGCATTTGGTCACTTCCCGGTAAAGGTCCTGATAGGTGAGAACCCTGTCGTCACCGGGCTCACCTTCCCAGATGATAGCGGCCTTGGTCCTGCGCCAGGTATTCAGGTGGCGGTCAATGCAGTTATAGGAAACGTTCAACTTGCCGTTTACAAACCACTTGAAGAAAGGAGCGTTACTGGTATCCAGCACTTTGTCCCACTTCTGGAACCAATCTATGTTTTCGGCCTGCCTGGCCCAGAAAGCCTCACGATCTTTCTTCGCCTCATCATAGATGGAGGCATCTTTTACCAGTGCCTTCTCGACAAAATATGCCGGCGGCGGAAAGCTGCGTTCTTCTTTTAACAAAGCCTCCAGGACCTTATCTTCATTGGCCATAAAGCAAGACCTCCTCATTTCTTATTCAGGAAACATCACTCTGTCCTCACCTGCCAAGGGAATACAGTATCACCCCCGTTTGAGCCAGCGCGAATTCAATCTTCAACCTTACTTCAGAATTTTACAATAAATATGAGTCAAAATTAAGAATTTTTAGTCCAATTGCACAAATAAAGCCCCGGAGTGCTTTTGAAAAACGCAAACGGTCAATCCTTTTCAGTCGGGTTGTAACGTTTACCGCTGGGGGGCGCAAAAAAACAATCTGCCCCGGATTGTCCGGGGCAAACCATTCACACCCATGGCCACCGTTATCCGTTCGGCAACCCGTAGCGCAGGCCGTACAAGCACCGGGCGGTAATCTAACAGGCCAACTCCTTCAGGCCATATCCTCCAGTATTTCGCCTACAACCCAGAACAGGTCTATGGTCCGCACCACCCCGCACAGGTCGTCTCCGGCCATGACCGGTATGGAGTTGACCTTCTTCTTCAACATCAACAGCGCAGCTTCCCATAGAGCGGCATCTTCGCTGATAAATGCTGCTTCAAGAGGGCGCATAACGTCTCTCACCGCAATGAATTGTGTATTCCACCGGCCGGGGAGGAAAAAAAGTCCCTCCGGGTTCCCCTTCAATAAATCATCCAGGAGCGCCTGCAGCTGCAGGGCTCTCAGCAGCCCTCGCACAGTCAGGATGCCCACCGCCTTTTCCCGGCGATTGTAAACAAGTGCAGATTCAAAACCAATCCAGGTACCGTCTTTGCTGCGGAAATAATCCCGTAACAATCTAAATGCGGACAAGGCGTCTGTATCTTCATACAGGACGGGAAATTCTTCAGCCGGGACCATAATCTGGCGCACCTTCAACCGCAGGGGCACCGAACCAGCACCTCTCCTTCACATCAGCATGAGAGTTCACCCGATTTGAGCCGCATTGACTTTTTCAAGGTACTCGCTGCTCACAATAATAAACCGGGCCACCACCCTGGCGATTTCCTCGAGCTTCGAGGCAGGTATTTTCTCCTGCTCAACGGGAAAACAGATTTTAAAACGGTACCTCCCCGCCTGTTCCATATGGAGGGACTCGCGTTCCAAACGAAAGTCAAGGCGGCGTTCCATCTCCGAGTGGTAGTTGAGCAGCGGTAAGAACAAGCTTTTTTTGTGCCCGTCCAGCACCAGTTCACTCATGAGGATCTTCCGGCCGGAATAGATGCCTTTGCGTGGCTGGGTAAAGCACAGGCGGTAGAAAACATCCTGAAATCCGGGGAGCACCAGGCAGAGTGCTGAACTCCTCGCTTTCCCCCAGCGCGCCGCCGAAATGCATTTAACCACTATTCCCCGCTGCAGGAGTTTTTGTTCCACGCGCCGGCAAATTTCATTCAAAAGAACTTCCCTGTCCTTATGCACATCCAGATAGATTCCCGATGGTGGAACCTTATCATTTTCATCTACGTTATTATTGTGGTACATTCGCAACCACTTTTCAAAAGCATCCAGGACACCGTACTGATTCTTTTCCAGCCCCGCTTGCCGGAGGAACTCATTTTTAAATCTGCCGAAACTCAAGAGAAAATCACGGTCGGACACCCCGTTCACCACCCTTTCCTCCAGGTAAACGCAGGAGGGGAGTACAAGCTCCCCCCGGGTTTATCCTGTATTTTAAACCAGGCTGAGCGCAAACAGCAGGCAGGCTGACAGAACAAGGCCCAGCACGATGACAGGCCATACACTGCCATCCTCCGTGCGGGTTTCCGCACGGTGCAGTTCGATCCTGGTGAAAGCTTCCTCAAGATACTCCAGGAGAGAAGGGTCGTAATCCGGAGACGGTTGACCCCGGCGCCAGGGCAACGCTTCTTTCAGGCATTCCTGCTGCAAAAGGTAACAGGTCCTGCCATCCTCCATAGCAAATCCTCCCTTACACGTTCTGGCACCTGAAAAAAGAAAAAAGGATTGAGGTACAGAACATCACATCATACCCTCTATAACAACCTGCCCGTTAAAGACCCGCCGGTTCAGGATTTAACTGCCACGACAGTTTCTGATTGAGCCTGGAGTTCTCTTTTTCTCTTCCACATGTTGCCTAAAATAATTACTCCACCTGTGGCCAGAGCCACGCACATAATGATGAAACTTGTATTGGAAAGGACCTTCACGGTACCTTCGTTCAGCTTTAAAATACCGAGCTGGTCAAGGTAGGTAGGGATTGCTATGGCCCTGCTGATGGAAACAATCAGCATGATAGCAGCCATGACGAATTTAATCATGTATTCCTTGACGTATGTTGTACCCACAGCCCCCAGCTGCACTCCGATAAGGGAACCGGCCATAATGAGAATTACCATCCTGATATCGATAAAGCCACCCAGGGCCCAGGTTATGCTACCTGTCAACCCCATCAGGAAGGCGACTATCAACTCTGTGGCACTGGCCACCACGGGCGATACACCCAGCAGGTAAATCATACCCGGGACGCCCACAAATCCACCCACTGCTATGGTTGCTGCCAGCATACCGGTAGCCAGACCCACGGGAACAATGACCCAGAAAGAAACTCTGGTATTGGCTACCTCGAAGTTTATGACCGGCGGGAGAGAAAACTTCTTAACCTTCTCGGCCAGCTTCGAGGTCGTGTCTTCGCTGTTGGTACGGACCGCTCTTCTGGCATCATAGAGCATATACAACCCCAGCAGGGTGAGGATGGATACAAATGCCAGGCTGACATAAAGGTTGGAGCCGGCAGCACCCCACCTGGCCAGAACAATCTTTTGAACGTAAATTCCTATCTGCACGCCTACGACAGCCGAAATGGCCATGTAAAGACCCAGCTTGATATCCACCTGACCATACTTGTAACGTTTATATGCCCCGACCATCGCCTTGGGGAATTTGTGGCACATATTGCTGGCCACGGCAATAGCAGCAGGTGCACCCAGGGCCATCATACCCGGAGTCAGCACAAAGGCACCCCCGGAACCTATAAAACCGCTGATCAGGCCCCCCAGAAAGCCCAGGATGACCAGGTAAAACATACTCAAGCCGTTCAGGTGCACAAATTGCTTTACTGCACCCCCGGCGCCCACCGCTTCCCCGGCTGCTTCTCCAGGAGAGGGAATGGAGAGCAACAACAACAAGCCGCATGCAACCAGAACCCAGCGCAGCACTTTATTACGGCGCTCCATCTCAATGCACCCCTTTCTTAACAGGCCTGATCCCCAACATTTCAAGCAGATAGTTGGCAAAAGAACCGTGAATGAGAGAAAAGGCTACGGCTGTGAGCAAAGTAACTGCTGCAGGGAGTACACCGCCGCTTGAAAAATAACGGATGACGGCCTGCTCGTTAAAAAGGACCAGGCAATAGGCCGCCAAACTGATTATCCCGAATATCAACAACTGTCCGATTGGTCTATGCTGGTATTTTTCCATAAATATCTCCTCCCCGGAAATACTTTCCCCGAACCGGTCCAATTAAATTTTCAATCGCCTTTAAGAATCACCCCCCGACCGAATTCCTTTTTGTGATCAATGGTGCAAAGTCTGTGCCTTTAGGCACAAAAAAAAGGCCCGTATTTCAAAGGCCCCGCCTAGTTATCTGAATTTTTCGATTGTATATATTATGGTCAATTGTTGATGTCCTCAACGCCGGCCTTTTTAACCCGGATTTTACGGGCAATCCAGGTGGGTTCTCGAACCCGGGGAGGAGAGTGGTCCCGGCCATAACTGTCCATATTCTAAACAGGCCCGATTGAGAAAGTGCGCTCAATATCTTATGCTCAGTACAGCGGGCACAAATTTTTTCCCGGCTTTTTTAACTTTACGAGTAGTAATCACTCAACACCTTGAACAGGTCCACGATACGTACCACCCCAAGCAGGCGTCCCCGGTCTAAAACGGGCAGGGAATTGACGTTATATTTTAGAAAGGCACGGACCACGTCCAGAATCTCATCATCAGCCTGTACGGTAGCCACCTGATAAGACCGCATGACATCCCGGACCCGCATCTGCGAACCCTCTTTTAATTTTTTCAGAAAGTACCAGCTCCACGATTCAGACTTGAAGAGAGGGTCCCTGAGCAGTTCATATAATCCGACCGCCGTGAGCACGCCCCGCAGTGTTAAAATACCGCTAAGGTTCCCGTTCCGGTCCAGTACAACCAGTATACGGTTACCATGCCAGGGCCTGTCTTTAAGGTGGAGGGATTGTCTCAAGGCCTGGATGCCCTCGTGAAGTGTGGCATCTTCCGTAATGGTGGCAAATTGCTCGACCGGCATCATAATTTCGCGCGCTTTTCGCGGAAACAATGGTTGACCCCTCCCCGCGCTATTAATCGATAATACCCAGCTCTTTCATTTTCAAGTAAAGAGAGCTCCGGTTCATCTTCAGTGCCTGGGCGGCCGCGGAACGATTCCAGTTATGCTCCTCCAGGGCCTGCAGGATGATCTCCCGCTCCACTTCGGCAATCATTTCTTTAAAAGAATCCCCGCTCAGACCTTTTAACCAGTGCAGGCGACGGGAACTTTTCCGAATGTTGCGGGGCAGGTCCTCCACCGTCAACATGGGACCGGTGGACATCAGGACGGCCCGTTCACAGACATTTTTCAGTTCGCGTACGTTGCCGGGCCAGTCATACTCCATAAGCAATTTCATAGCCTGCTCCGTAAACCCTGTCACCTGTTTTTTGTATTCGGCATTGCACAGCTTGATCATGTGGTCGACCAGCACGGGAATGTCTTCCTTGCGCTCCCTCAAAGGCGGCAGGTAGATATCCACCACGTTGAGGCGGTAATACAGGTCTTCCCGGAACGTACCTTCGGCGATGCACTTTTCTAGGTCTTTGTTGGTCGCAGCAATAATGCGCACGTCCACCTTAATGGTTTCGGTACCTCCCAGCCGCTCGAATTCCCGCTCCTGGATAACGCGGAGCAGCTTGGCCTGGAGGCCTAAGGACATCTCTCCAATTTCATCCAAAAAAATCGTCCCACGCTGAGCCAGTTCGAATTTGCCCGGCTTCGAAGCGACCGCACCGGTGAAGGCCCCTTTTTCATAACCGAACATTTCACTTTCCAGGAGATTTTCGGGTATGGAGGCACAGTTGATTTTGATAAAAGGCTTGTCGCGCCGGATGCTGTTATAATGTATGGCCCTGGCCACCAGTTCTTTACCGGTACCGCTCTCGCCACGGATGAGCACCGTGGCATTGGAATTGGCCACCCTTCCGATAGCCTTGTAAACTTTCTGCATTTCCGGGGACAACCCGATCATGACATCAGCCCGCTCAACAACATCCTGAACGGTCAAGGGGGGATTTTTACGCAGCAACCTTTTAATATCCGTGGCCTTTTTAAGAGTTTCAAGAAGTTCATTAATCTGAAGAGGTTTCAAGAGATAGTCAAAAGCACCAAGCTTCATAGCTTCGATGGTACTTTGTGTGGAACCGTAAGCCGTGATCAGTATGATGGGTGTATCCTGCCCCTTCAAACGCACCAGTTCCAGTACCCTTATCCCATCGACTTCCGGCATACGGATGTCCATTATTACAGCTGACGGGTCAAGGTCAATTATTTTCTCCAGCCCTTCCCGGCCATCACGTGCTACCTCCACACGATAACCATGGTCCGTAAGAATGTCTTTAAGCGTTTGGCGTACGCTTTCTTCATCATCGACAACCAAAATCAAATCTTCCATCGTTTTCACCTCGAAACCCAATGCCTTCCTTCAAACCCTGAGGTAAACTGTAAACCTGGTTCCCCTGCCTACCTCACTTTCCACTTCCACCTGACCCCCATGAGCCTGGACAATCTCGTACACAATGGCCAATCCGAGACCGGTTCCCTTCGGCCTCGTGGAATAAAAGGGGTCGAAAAGGTGAGCCAGGTTCTCTTTGGGTATGCCGCACCCCGTATCGGCAATAGTCAGCGCCACCTGCTGCCGTTCGGGCAGGTAAGCGGTGGTAATGGATATGGTACCCCCTTCGGGCATAGCCTGTATAGCATTAAAGATGATATTGACCACCACCCTTTCCATTTGTTCAGCGTCCATCCAGACCCGGGGCAGGTCGGGACTCAAGTGGAGCAACAGGTTATATTTGCCCTGGTGCATCTCATGGAAGAATTCTGTCAATTCGCGGATCAGCACATTCAGGTCGCGCTGTACCAGCCGGGCCTCGGCGGGTTTGGCAAAGTACAGCAGCTGTTCCACAATGTAATCCAGGCGAGCTATCTCACGCTGAATTGTAGCCAGTGCCTGAGTATTTGGCTGACTATTTTGCAGCCAGTGCTGGATATAACAACTGATGGAAGTCAAAGGATTGCGGATCTCATGGGCAACGCCGGCAACCAGTTTGCCCAGGGCGGCCAGGCGTTCCTGGCGGCGTACTTTCTCCTCCAACCGCATGCGTTCAGTCAGGTCGCGGCAATTGATTACGGCACCCAGGAGCTGGCCGGAAGCTGTTTTCAAAGGTAAAATGCTCAAAAGCAATTTACGGTAACTTTTTTGACCACCGCCCCAATCCAGCATCAAATCTCGAAACGATTTCTCTTCTTTTAATGTCCGCCGCACATACTCAACCAGGGGTGAGCCTTCCGGGAATAGCTCGTCAATCATACGGTCCCTGATCCCTTCGGGAAGTGCGAAAAGCTCCCGTGCCAGGTTGTTGGCCAGTACCACCCTACCCCCGGCATTAACCACGACAATAGCTTCATCGATTACGGCCAGCATGGTCTCAGTGTACAGGTTCAACTCTGCAATACGTTGGGCAAAACCATTAATCCCCTCTACGATTTCGCCGAGCTCACCATGGGCCCCCGGTATTGTTTTGGAAAGATCTTCTTCCAGGGTTTTCAACCCCTGCCTGATAAACCGCACCTGCATGACCAGATCACGGAAAATGTAGATTGCCCCGCCAAAGCCCGTCAGAACTACGGTTACAATGGCCGAATAGGCAATTATTTCAATATGACGCCTTTTACCGTAAAAACCTATTTCCGATAGATAATCGGCGGAGCGGATCACGCCTTCTATTTTCCCGTTGCGCGTAAAAGGCCTGTAAACTTCCAGAATTCCGCCCTCCTCCGGACCCAGGTTCTGTACGATACTCGTCCCTTTAGCCATGGTTTCCTCAAAAGCCTGCTTGCGTCTCAGGGAGTAGTTTTCATTGAAGCGGCTGGTACCATCAAAAAAAACGTCAAGTGGCGCATAGTACAACCCTATATGAACTTCGGGATACTCCTTGTGGATAAGAGCAATCTTCTCATTCACATAACTTCCCAGGGCCACGATTTTTTCCTGGCGCGATTTGCCTTCGAGCTCCTGTTTAATCAAATAATCATCCAGGCTGGTATTCAAGTTCTGGTCAAGCAGGTAGGCAGCCTGATTCAGCTTCGCCTTCTGTTGTTCGAGCAGGGAGAGTTCGCTGTTTCTGATAATATGCAGCATATAGATGGTAAGGAGAACAGGTAATACCAGCAGCAGGGTTACCAGAAACAATATGCGGTTACCGAAAAAAAATTTGTGCAAATGAACCCACCTCTTAAATGACAGGAATCCATTTTTATTCTAATTGTAATACCGGATAACGTACTTTTGAAAGGAAAAACTTCAGACCGTTTTTATCCAGCGACCTTAAATCTCAATTATTGATTGGAGAGGGCTTTCAAGGGGCAAAATAAAAGGGGCCCAAAATCGGGAATACCGGCTGGTGCAGCTGAAGCGCCGGATGGTTGAACGGGAAGGGACGGTGAACTGGATGGAACCGGGTGTCAGCTCTGCTTATCCCCCGGGGGCCACTTACCTGGAAGATGGCCGCTGCTATTTCAGCGTGTGGGCGCCACGGGCAGAGAGCCTGGCCGTGCATATACTGGGACCCCGGGAAAGGTTCGTCCCTCTAGAGAAAGGCAGGCACGGCTATTTTTACGGCGCGGTGGGAAAAGTGGAACCGGGCACTCTTTATTTTTACCTCCTGGATGGAGAAAGAGAACGGCCCGACCCCGCTTCACGCTACCAGCCGGAAGGGGTTCACGGACCCTCCCAGGTGGTGGACCTGAAATCCTTCGCCTGGCATGACCGGTGCTGGTCCGGCCCGGCAAGGGAAAGCCTGGTTTTTTACGAGATCCACGTGGGAACCTTCACCCGGGAGGGAACTTTCGAGTCCATCATACCTCACCTTGATGAGTTGAAGGAACTGGGCATCACCGCTATCGAGCTCATGCCCGTGGCACAGTTCCCGGGAAGCCGCAACTGGGGTTATGACGGTGTCTACCCCTTTGCCGTACAGAACTCCTACGGCGGCCCCAGCGGACTGCAACGCCTGGTGGACGCCTGTCACCAGAAGGAGCTGGCCGTTTTCCTCGACGTGGTCTACAACCACCTGGGGCCAGAGGGAAACTACCTGGCGGACTATGCCCCCTACTTTACGGAACGTTACCGTACCCCCTGGGGACCCGCCATCAACTTCGACGGCCCGGGCAGTACCGAAGTGCGCCGCTACTTCATCGAAAACGCCCTCTACTGGGTGCGGGACTTCCACCTGGACGGCCTGCGTCTGGACGCGGTACACGCCATTATGGACATGTCGGCCGTCCACTTCCTGGAGGAACTGGCGGAAGAAGTGCACAGAGAAGCTGAACGCCTGGGCCGCCGGGTGTACGTGGTGGCGGAAAGTGATCTCAACAATGCCCGCCTCATCCGGCCCCGGGTGGTGGGTGGTTACGGGCTGGACGCCCAGTGGTGCGATGACTTCCACCACGCACTGCATGTCCTCCTGACCGGCGAACTGCTGGGGTATTACCAGGACTTCGGAGAGATCACTCACCTGGCCAGGGCCTTTCGAAAAGGTTACGTCTACACGGGCCAGTACTCCGAATACCGGCAGCGCAGGCATGGCGGCCCTACAGACCTCACCCGGCCGCATCAGTTCGTGGTTTTCTCCCAAAACCACGACCAGGTGGGCAACCGGGCCGGAGGTGAAAGGCTCAGCAGCCTGACCTCCTTTGAAGAGCTCAAGCTGGCAGCGTCAGCAACCATCCTCTCCCCCTATATACCCCTGCTCTTCATGGGAGAGGAGTACGGCGAAGAAGCCCCTTTTCTCTACTTCACCAGCCATACCGACCCCCACCTGGCCGAAGCCGTACGAAAGGGACGCAAGGAGGAATTTTCCGCCTTCGCCTGGCAGGAGGTACCGGACCCCCAGGACGAGCGCACCTTTCTGCAATCCCGGCTCAACCGGGATCTCCGGCGGGAGGGCCACCACCGGGTGCTCTACGAGTTTTACCGGGAATTGCTGCGGTTGCGCCGTGAGGTACCCGCCCTTCAGGACCCTGAATGGGATAATATGGAGGTCATTTGTTTTCCCGAAGAACTAGCCCTTGCAGTATATCGATGGAACAATGGTGCCAGGGCCTGCCTTATTTATTCGTTTAAAGATATCCCGGTTCTCTTGAGCCTTCCCCTGGAGCCGGAGCGCTGGCAAAAGCTTCTGGATAGTGCGGAAGAACGCTGGCTGGGCAACGGCAGCAAGGTACCGCCGGTACTCTCATCCACGGGAAGGGTAGAGCTCGCTCTGCCACCCAGAGCGTGCCTTTTGCTCGAGCATTTGGAGGAGGGCTGATACCGGTGGAACGCTACATCTGTATTCACGGCCACTTCTACCAGCCACCCCGGGAAAACCCCTGGCTGGAGGACGTGGAACTGCAGGACTCGGCCTATCCCTACCACGACTGGAACGAGAGGATTACCGCCGAGTGCTACGAACCCAATACCGCATCACGTATTTTAGACGCGGACGGCTGGATCAGAAAAATTGTCAACAACTACAGCAAGATAAGCTTTAATTTTGGTCCCACCCTGCTTTCCTGGATGGAACACCATGAACCGGAAGTCCACCGGGCTATCATTGAAGCCGACCGTCAAAGCAGGGAGCAATTTTCCGGACACGGCTCCGCACTGGCTCAAGCCTACAATCACATGATCATGCCCCTGGCCAACCGGCGGGATAAATACACCCAGGTCCTCTGGGGCATTAAGGATTTCGAGCACCGTTTCGGACGCCGCCCGGAGGGTATGTGGCTGCCGGAAACGGCGGTAGACCTGGAAACCCTTGACATAATGGCGGAGCAGGGCATCCGTTTCACCATCCTGGCACCCTACCAGGCCCGGCGGGTGCGCAAGATCGGCAGCAGCACCTGGCAGGATGTGGGGCCGGGGGGTATTGACCCCACCGTGCCCTACCTGGTAAACCTGCCCGAATCCGGCCGTACCATAAGCGTTTTCTTTTACAACGCCGACATTTCCCGGGCGGTAGCCTTTGAGGGGCTGCTTTTAAACGGGGAAAACTTCGCCAGGAGGCTGGCCGGGGCCTTCGACATGGGCCGCCCCTCGGACCAGCTTGTCCATATAGCCACCGACGGGGAAACTTACGGCCACCACCACCGGCATGGTGACATGGCCCTGGCCTACGCGATTCACTATATTGAATCCAACAAACTGGCGCGCATCACCAATTACGGTGAGTTTTTGGAAAAACATCCTCCCACCCATGAAGTGGAAATAAAGGAAAATACGGCCTGGAGCTGTGCCCACGGGGTGGAACGGTGGCGCAACAACTGCGGTTGCAATAGCGGCCAGCACCCGGGTTGGAGCCAGGCCTGGCGGGCACCGCTGCGCAACGCCCTCAACTGGCTGCGCAATACCCTGGCTCCCATGTACGAAGAGGAAGCCCGCCGGTTCCTGAAAGACCCCTGGGCAGCCCGCAACGACTACATTGCAGTGATCCTGGACCGCTCAAGCGAAAATGTAAACAGCTTCCTGGAGAAGCACGCCGTCCGTCCTTTAGAGGGGGATGAGCAGGTACGGCTTCTCAAGCTTCTCGAAATGCAGCGCCACGCCATGCTCATGTTCACCAGCTGCGGCTGGTTCTTTGATGAAATCTCCGGCCTTGAGACGGTGCAGGTGCTGCAGTATGCCGGGAGGGTCATCCAGCTGGCCCAGGAACTATTCGGCAACTCGCTGGAACCCCGCTTCCTGGAGATGCTCTCCCAGGCCAAAAGCAACATCCCCGAACATAAGGACGGAGCCCACATTTTCGAGAAGTTCGTCAAGCCGGCCATGGTGGATCTGGTCAAGGTGGGTGCCCACTACGCCATATCATCGCTGTTCGAACCTTACGACGAACAGTCCCGCATCTTCTGCTACACCGTTTTCCGGGAGGACAACGTCAGCCGGCTGGCGGGAGCGGCCAAGTTGAGCCTTGGCAAGGCCCGGGTCACATCGGAAATTACCCGGGAGGGGGTAACTGTTGTCTACGGCGTGGTTAACTTCGGCCACCCAAGCATTAATGGTGGGGTGCAGGTGTATCATGACGAAGAAAGCTACCGCAAGATGGTGGAAGAGGTGACCGGAGCCTTTGACCGGGTGGACTTTCCGGAGGTTATCCGCCTCCTGGACCAATACTTCAACGGGGCTACTTTCTCTTTAAAACAGCTCTTCAGGGATAAACAGCGGGAAATTCTGGACACCATCCTGGATTCCACTCTCGATGAAGTTGCGGCCGATTACCGGCGCATCTACGAGCGCCATGCTCCTTTGATGAGGCTCCTGCAGGAGCTTAATATTCCCCAACCCGGAGCTCTGCGGGCCGCCGCCGAATTCGTCCTCAATACCAGCCTCCGCCAGGCTTTCCTGGAAAAGAACCTTGATTTGGAGCATATTAAAGCTCTCCTGGACGAAGCCAGGATGGCCAATGTCCCCCTGGACGGGGCTTCTCTGGGCTACGCCCTTCAAAAAACGCTGGAAAGGCTGGGTGAGGAACTGCGCGAGCACCCCAGGGACCTCTCCCTGCTCGACCACCTGAAGGCAGTCTGCAGCCTGGTCCGCTCCCTGCCCTTCGAAGTGGATATGTGGAGAGTTGAAAACATTTATTACAGCCTTTTGCAAACCATCTACCAGGACCTGAACAGCCGCGCCGGACAGGGCGATGAGGAGGCCAGGACCTGGGTGGAACGTTTCGGCTCCCTGGGCGATTGCTTGAAGATAAGGAGAAACAGGTAAAGGGGGGAGAGAAATGCCGCCAGCCCGTATTCCCGCGTCTACCTATCGTTTACAATTCAACAGGGAGTTCGGCTTTGAAAAGGCCCGTGCTCTGGTACCCTACCTGCATGCTCTGGGCATCACGGATATCTATGCCTCCCCCCTGCTGGCTGCCCGGAGGGGCAGCCCCCACGGCTACGACGTAACCGACCCCACCCGCATAAACCCGGAACTCGGGGGGGAGGAGGGTATGCGCTCCCTGGCAGCCTTCCTGCGGGAACACGGAATGGGCCTTTTGCTCGACGTGGTACCCAACCATATGGCTGCCAGCCCCGAAAACCCGTGGTGGTTCGACCTCCTGCGCTGGGGGCCGGATTCACCCTATGCCGGGTACTTCGACCTGGACTGGCAACCTGCAAGACCCTCCCTGGCCGGGAAAGTGCTTCTCCCCATTTTAGGTTCCCCATATAACGAAGCCCTGGAAAAAGGGGAACTCACCATCACCCTGACCGGAAAAGGCTTCGGGGTGGCCTGCCACGACTGGTGGCTACCCCTGAACCCCCCATCTCACGGGCAAATTCTGGAATACCTGGGGGCGGAGGGCGAGCTGAAAAGACTTGCGAACGTTTTTGCAGGCCAGCCCGGCCGGGAAGAATTTTTCAGGGCCGTAAAAGAACTATGGCGGCTTTATACCCAAAACTCCGGCCTAAGGGCCTGGATCAACGAAAGCCTGCAGCTTATCAACGGCCAGAAAGGAAAACCCCGGAACCTCGCCTTTCTGGATGAACTTCTGAGCCGGCAGCACTACCGGCTTGCCTTCTGGCGCCTGGCCAACGAAGAGATCAATTACCGGCGCTTTTTTGATGTAACAGGACTGGTTTCGCTGCGCATGGAGGATGAAGAGGTGTTCGAAGCCACCCATTCCCTGGTTCTGAGGCTGGCTCACGAGGAGCTGATAACGGGCTTCCGCATCGACCACGTCGACGGGCTGCACGACCCCCGGGGCTACCTTCAACGCCTGCAGGAGTGCCTCCTGCCGGGCGTAACAAAGGCCGGCCTTTGTTACGC
>NZ_JBNATZ010000027.1:0-16501 GCF_049701015.1 Desulfofundulus sp. | reverse complement strand
AATATATACCGGACGCACTATCAGGGCGGCTCTCGATGCCATTATGGACCTGGGGCGGCCCCGGGTCATTCAACTGGCGGTTCTTGTTGACCGGGGTCACCGGGAACTTCCCATCCGGGCCGATTTCGTGGGCAAAAACGTTCCCACTTCCCGCCGGGAAGTGGTTGCGGTACGGTTACATGAAACCGACGGTGAAGAAAGGGTGCTTATCTTAGAAAAGGATTGAATGCTCCGGTGCCGTCTTTTAAGCAACGGTCCAGTGAGGCCGGCAAGGAGGGCACGCCCAATGATCTTGCCGGCCTCGTTCCGGGACTGTTACCGGGATGGGGCTTAACTTTTTAAGTGATGTGGAGGATTGGCATGATGAACTGGAAACGTAAGGACCTCCTTGGCCTGCAAAACCTGTCGGTGGAAGAGATAAAGTTGATTCTTGATACCGCCGTACCCATGAAGGAGATCCTCGGGCGCGCTATTAAAAAGGTGCCCACCTTGAGGGGACGGACGGTGGTAACGTTGTTTTATGAACCCAGCACCCGCACCCGTACCTCTTTTGAACTGGCTGCCAAATATTTAAGTGCCGATAGTGTCAACATTTCCACCTCCACCAGCAGTGTGGTTAAGGGGGAAACTTTGAAGGATACGGCCCGGACGCTTGCGGCCATGGGTGCCGACGTGGTCATCCTGCGTCACCCTATGGCAGGGGCACCAAATCTATTGGCTCGTACCATTCAGGCGTCTGTTATAAACGCCGGGGACGGTGCTCACGAGCATCCCACCCAGGCTCTCCTCGACCTTTTTACCGTGCGGGAAAAAAAGGGAAAGCTGGCAGGACTGAACGTGGCTATTATCGGAGACATCTTATACAGCCGGGTGGCCCGTTCAAATATCTGGGGTTTTACCAAGATGGGTGCCCGGGTAAGGATCTGCGGGCCTGCTACTATGATCCCACCCGGCATAGAAGCCACCGGCGTCCAGGTGTGTCCGCGTATGGAGGAAGCCCTGGAGGGTGCCGATGTGGTGATGATGTTGCGCATTCAGCTGGAAAGGCAGCAGCAGGGTCTATTCCCCAGCATCAGGGAGTATGCCCGTTTGTTCAGTCTCAACCGTGAAAGATTGGCTCTGGCCAGTCCAGATGTTCTGGTCATGCACCCCGGGCCCATGAACAGGGGGGTGGAAATATCCCCTGAGGTGGCTGATGGGGTTAATTCGGTGATCAACGAGCAGGTTACCAATGGGGTGGCTGTACGTATGGCTCTCCTGTACCTGCTGGGTGGAGGGGGGATATCTGATGCATAAACTGCTGGTCAAAGGTGGTCAGGTAATTGATCCCTGGGCCGGGAAAATTTTCACCGCTGATGTTTTAATTGTGGAAGGTAAAATTGCTGCTGTTGGTAGAGGTCTGGAACCGGGAGAGTGTGCCGTACTTAATGTTAACGGCAAACTGGTTGCCCCTGGATTGATCGACATGCACGTTCATTTCCGGGAACCCGGCTTTGAGGCAAAAGAAACCATTGCTACCGGGAGCCAGGCAGCTGTCCGTGGGGGGTTTACCGCCGTCGCCTGTATGCCCAATACTGATCCGGTAGCTGACAACCGTTCGGTTATTTCCTATATCAAGGCCAGAGCAAAGGAAGTGGGTCTCGTTAAAGTTTATCCTGTCGGAGCCCTTACACGGGGCAGCCGGGGTGAAGAGCTAACGGAAATGGCCGATTTAAAAGAGGCCGGCGCAGTGGCTCTCTCAGATGACGGCCGGCCTGTAGCCAGTGCTGCAGTAATGCGACGGGCTATGCAGTATGCACGGATGGTGGGGCTACCTGTTATTTCCCACTGCGAAGAACCTGCTTTATCTGCTGGTGGTGTGATGCACGAAGGTTATATGTCTACCGTCCTGGGACTGCCCGGTATTCCGGCTGCAGCCGAAGAAATTATGGTTGCCCGGGATATTATTCTGTCTGAATACACTGGTTGTCACCTGCACATCGCTCACGTGAGCACTGCCGGTTCCGTGCGCTTGCTTCGTGATGCCAAAGCACGGGGAATACCGGTGACCGCCGAAGTTACTCCCCATCATTTTACTCTTACCGACCGCGCGGTTGCTGATTATGATACCAGCACCAAGGTTAACCCACCCCTGCGTACTGAGGAGGATGTGGCGGCATTGAAAGAAGCCCTGGCTGATGGTACCATTGATGTCATTGCTACCGACCACGCTCCCCACACGCTGGAAGAGAAGGACGTAGAATACCCGCTGGCTCCTTTCGGCCTGGTGGGCTTGGAAACCGCGTTGGGACTGGTCTGGACAGAACTGGTGATACCGGGTGTTTTAAGTCCCGTAGAGGCCATCCGCAAGCTGACGGTGAACCCTGCTCGTATTCTGGGCCTGGAGGAAGGGGTGCTTAGAGTGGGGGCTGATGCCGATATAACCATCATTGATCCAGAGTTGACTGAAGTGGTGGATCCTGATACTTTTGCCAGCAAGGGACGGAATACCCCTTTTGCCGGCAGGCGTTTAAAGGGTCTCCCGGTAGCTACCATCGCCAGGGGCCGGCTGGTTTACAACCGGAATCTGGCTGTGATAGCCTGACAGGCATGACGTCCTATGAAGAAAGAATCACAAATACTCACTTACTTAATGCGAGGTGTTAGGATAATGCAGGCTATACTGGCTCTGGAAGATGGAACCGTTTTCACCGGCCGGGCCTTTGGGGCCAGAGGAGAAAGATGGGGAGAAGTGGTTTTCAATACTGCTATGACCGGTTACCAGGAAATCCTCACCGACCCCTCTTACTGCGGTCAAATAGTGGTGATGACCTATCCCCTGATCGGCAATTACGGTATCAACCGGGAGGATTTCGAAGCCAAAAAGTCCTATGTACGGGGGTTTGTGGTGCGGGAGGATTGTGACCGTCCCAGCAACTGGCGGGCCAGCTACCGCCTCTCGGACTTCCTGGCCCGGGAAGGGGTGGTGGGCATTTCCGGTATCGATACCCGCGCCTTAACCCGTCACTTGCGCAACCAGGGAACCATGCGGGGAGTCTTGAGCACAGAATGCAACGACCCCGCTCTTCTGGTGGAAAAGGCCAGGCAATGTCCCCAGTTGACCGGGCAAGAGCTGGTGCCTGAGGTGGCCACAAAAGAAATCTACACCCTCGAAGGCGAAGGATACCGGGTAGTCCTGGTAGATCTGGGTTCCAAACTCAATATAATCCGGCATCTGAGGGAACGGAACTGTGAGGTTGTGGTGGTCCCTCCCGCCACTACGGCGGCAGAAATTCTGGCTCTGAATCCCGACGGCATCCTGTTGTCCAACGGTCCCGGGGATCCTGTGGATGTTCCTTATGCTATTCAGACTACCAGGGAACTGGTCGGAAAGCGTCCCATTTTTGGGATTTGCCTGGGCCACCAGGTGATCGCTCTGGCCCTGGGAGCCAGGACTTATAAGATGAAGTTTGGTCACCGGGGAGCCAATCATCCCGTAAAGGACCTGGCTACGGGCAAGGTTTACATTACTTCCCAAAACCACGGATTTGCGGTAGATGCCGATTCTCTGGCCGGTTTACCCGTGGAAGTTTGCCACCGGAACCTGAACGACGGTACGGTGGAGGGTATCCGGCATAAGTACCTGCCGGTATTCTCAGTACAGTATCATCCCGAGGCCTCCCCAGGTCCGCGGGAATCAGCATATCTATTTGACCAGTTCATTGATTTAATGCATCGGGGGTAGAAGAGTATGCCTTTGAAAAAGGGACTGCACAAAGTAATGGTAATCGGTTCCGGGCCTATTGTTATCGGTCAGGCTGCGGAGTTTGATTACGCCGGGACCCAGGCCTGTCGCGCTTTGCGGGAAGAGGGTCTGGAAGTAGTGCTGGTAAACAGCAACCCGGCCACCATCATGACGGATGCCAATATGGCCGACAGGGTATATATAGAACCTCTAACGCCTGAATTTGTCGCCCGGGTAATCCGGAGGGAAAAACCAGACGGTCTTTTACCCAGTCTGGGCGGCCAGGTGGGTTTGAACTTGGCCCTGCAACTGGCGAATGCCGGAGTGCTTGAGGCTGAGGGGGTGCAGCTTTTAGGTACACCCCTGGACGCCATCCGTCGCGCCGAGGATAGGGAAGAATTCAAGAATACCATGGAGCGCATTGGCGAGCCCATTCCCGAGAGCATTATAGTAAGTAGTGTTGATGAAGCAGTGGCTTTCGCCCGGGAAATCGGCTTTCCCCTGGTGGTTCGTCCAGCCTACACTCTGGGTGGTACTGGCGGGGGTATGGTCTATAACATGGATGAGCTCAAGGCTACAGTTACCAGAGGTTTAAAGGCCAGTATTATTCACCAGGTGCTCGTGGAAAGGAGCCTGGTGGGTTGGAAGGAAATCGAATTTGAGGTCATGCGGGATAGCGCCGACAACTGTATCATCATCTGCAGTATGGAGAATATCGACCCCATGGGCATTCATACCGGTGACAGTATTGTGGTTGCTCCCGTGCAAACCTTGAGTGACAGAGAATTCCAGATGCTGCGCACAGCCTCCCTGAACATTATTCGGGCGCTGGGGGTTGAAGGGGGGTGTAATGTGCAATTCGCACTGGACCCCAACAGCTACCAATATTATGTAATTGAAGTGAACCCGCGTGTATCCCGTTCTTCTGCCCTGGCTTCCAAGGCTACCGGTTACCCCATCGCCAAGGTGTCCAGCAAGGTTGCCGTGGGACTGACTCTGGATGAGATTAAAAATGCGGTTACCGGTAAAACGTATGCCTGCTTTGAACCTTCCATAGACTATGTGGTGTTGAAATTTCCCCGCTGGCCCTTTGATAAGTTTGCCCTGGCTGACCGTACCCTGGGCACTCAGATGAAGGCAACCGGGGAAGTTATGGCTATAGACCGCACATTGGAAGGGGCTCTCTTAAAGGCAGTACGCTCTCTGGAGATTGGCCTGTCAGGTCTTTGGCTTCCGGAGATGGGACAGTTGAGCGATGAAGAGATTGAAACCAAACTTTCGCGGCCTGAAGATATGCGCCTGTTTGTAATAGCGGAGGCTTTCCGCCGGGGTATGCTGATTGACAGGATTAGAGCTCTAACAGGGATTGACCGCTTTTTCCTGGACAAGATCCAAAATATTGTGCAGCTGGAACAAACGATACGCAGCCGGGGAGCGGCAGCATTAACACCGGAGCTTTTGCGCCGGTCCAAGGAAATGGGCTTTGCCGACGCCTACCTGGCTCAGCTTACCGGTCAGGACGAGTCCAGAATTAGGGCCTTGCGCGAGGAGTACGATATCAAACCCGCCTATAAAATGGTAGACACGTGTGCCGCGGAATTTGAAGCCGCCACCCCTTATTACTATTCCTGTTATGACAGAGAAGATGAGGCAAAAAACACCAGTGTGCGCAAGGTGGTGGTCCTGGGATCGGGACCCATCCGTATCGGGCAAGGCATCGAGTTTGACTACTGCTCGGTTCACTCAGTGTGGGCCCTGCGGGAAGAGGGAGTTAAAGCGATCATCATTAACAATAACCCGGAGACGGTCAGTACTGACTTTGATACCGCCGACCGGCTTTATTTTGAGCCACTTGTTCTGGAAGATGTTTTGAATATCTTGAAGAAGGAGCGTCCAGAAGGGGTAATTGTGCAGTTCGGTGGCCAGACGGCCATCAACCTGGCCGTTCCCCTGGCCAGAGCTGGCATTCCCATTTTAGGTACGGCGGTGGAAGATATTGACCGGGCGGAAGACCGGGAACGGTTTGACCAGTTGCTGATAGAGCTGGGTATTCCCAAACCCCCTGGGAGAACAGCTTTTTCCGTGGACGAAGCAGTCGATATTGCCCGTGAAATAGGTTACCCTGTCCTGGTAAGACCTTCTTATGTGCTGGGTGGGCGGGCTATGGAGATTGTCTATAATCGTGAAGAACTGCTAAACTATATGGCCAATGCGGTTCGGGTTACTCCCGAGCATCCGGTGCTGGTGGATAAGTACCTGCAGGGCGTGGAGCTGGAAGTAGACGCTATAGCCGATGGGGAGACGGTGTTGATTCCGGGGATCATGAAGCATATTGAACGGGCCGGTGTTCATTCAGGTGATAGCATAGCCATCTACCCGGCCAACAATATCACTCCGGAGGTCAAGGCTCAGCTGGTGGATTACACCAGCCGGTTAGCCCTGGCTTTAAATGTACGGGGAATGATTAACATTCAGTATGTTCTTTATAACGGGCAGGTTTATGTGCTCGAGGTCAATCCGCGGGCCAGCCGTACGGTACCCTACATGAGTAAAGTTACCGGCATTCCCATGGTCAATCTGGCCACAAAGGTTATCCTCGGCCGCAAGTTAAAGGACCTGGGTTACAACGGTGGTCTTTACCCGGAGGGCCGTTATTTCGGGGTTAAGGCTCCCGTATTCAGTTTTGCCAAACTGCTCCAGGTAGATATCTCTCTGGGGCCGGAAATGAAATCTACCGGTGAGGTTATGGGGGTCGATACCAGTTATCCGGCAGCCTTATACAAGGCCCTGGTTGCGGCCGGCTACAACATTCCCCGGAATGGTACCATCCTGGCAACCATTGCCGATAAAGATAAAAAAGAAGCGCTGCCCATTTTAAGGGGCCTGGCCAACCTGGGATACAATATTTGCGCCACTGCCGGGACGGCGGCCTTTTTACAGGAAAACGGCCTGGAAGTGGAGCGGGTTAACAAGGTGCGGGAAGGTTCCCCCCATATCGTGGATCTAATCCGGGCAGGGAAGATCCACCTGGTTATCAGTACCCTCACCCGGGGTAGGGCTCCGGAACGGGATGGCTTCCGCATCCGCAGGGCGGCGGTGGAACACGGTGTACCCTGTTTGACCTCCCTTGATACTGCCCGGGCTATTCTTGAGGTGCTCATTTCCATCCAGGAGGGTGCGGATATGGATCTTACCTCTATCCAGGAACTGGCAAGTTAAGGAAGCATCCAGGTTCCCCCATCTTTCTTTAAGCAAACAAAAAGTCTGTGTCAACAGGGGGGTAGCCATTTATGATAGTTGATATAACTGCTGATGTCGTCCAGCAAGAGCAGGTAGGTACAGGGCAGTACCGTCTAACCCTTTCCGCCCCTTTGATTGCTTCTTCGGCAGCACCGGGTCAATTTATCCTTGTACGTTGTAACGACGGGTTGGATCCCCTGTTGCGCCGCCCCTTAAGCATTCATGGAGTCAACCGGGAAAAAGGACAGCTTTTTCTCCTTTACCAGGTGAAGGGGAGGGGTACAGCTCTGCTGGCAGCAAAAAGAAAAGGGGAGCAACTTAAAGTAATGGGCCCCCTGGGTCGTGGTTTTACCCTGCTAGAGCCTGGACGGCGGGTAATACTGGTAGGAGGTGGCATCGGTGTAGCTCCCCTTGTTTTTTTGGGGCAGGAATTGGTACAGAGAAACAACCGGGTTTACTTACTGTTGGGTGCCCGCAGTGCTGAACAGTTGCCGGTGGAGAAAGGGGTATATGCCGTCCCGTTTGAACTTTCTGTGGCTACTGATGACGGTTCTCGCGGCTATCATGGGCCTGTGACGCATCTGCTGGAAAAAATGCTGGCTACCGGAGGAGCGGACATGGTGTACGCCTGCGGTCCCCGGGATATGTTGCGCGAAACGGCTCTGCTTTTAGCAAGGTATGGTGTACCCGGGGAATTCTCCCTTGAGGAGCGCATGGGCTGCGGGGTGGGAGCCTGCCTTTCCTGCGTGTGTAAAACTGCTGGCAAGGGCAGTGAGCCATTTCAGTACCGCCGGGTATGTGTGGAAGGCCCTGTTATCCCCGTGGAGCAGCTGGTCTGGGATTGAAGAAAGGAGATGTTCTGGTGGTTAAACCCAACCTTGCTGTAGATGTAGCCGGCATACGGATGAAAAATCCCGTTACCACTGCTTCGGGAACTTTTGGCTTCGGTTCCGAGTATGCCTCTTTTGTTGATTTGAACCGCCTTGGGGCCATTGTAGTCAAAGGAACCACCCTTTTGCCCCGCCAGGGAAATCCTCCACCTCGCATTGTGGAAACACCGGCGGGTATCCTGAACGCCATTGGCTTGCAAAATCCAGGTGTAGATTACTTCATCGAAGTAGCTATGCCTTACCTGAGGCACTTTGACCTCCCGGTAATCGTGAACATTGCTGGCGATACGGTGGAAGATTATGCCGCGCTGGCGGCTAGATTGGACGGGGTGCCGGGTGTGGCGGGGCTTGAGGTAAATATTTCTTGCCCAAATGTCAAAAAAGGGGGGTTGGCTTTTGGTGCCGATCCCGATTCGGCTTCGGCCGTGGTACGAGCAGTCAAGGGGGCTACTCGACTTCCGGTGTTGGTAAAGCTTTCTCCCAATGTAACCAGTATTGTGAAGCTGGCGGAAGCGGTGGTGAATGCAGGAGCTGATGCCCTGTCCATGATTAATACGCTGCTGGGAATGGCCATAGATATTCGCCGCCGCCGTCCGCTCCTGGCCAACGTTATGGGCGGCCTGTCCGGGCCGGCTATCAGGCCGGTGGCTGTAAGGGCGGTATGGCAGGTCTACCAGACCTTGAAGGTTCCTATCATAGGTATGGGGGGCATCGTCACTGCCGGGGATGCGCTGGAGTTCATCATGGCCGGAGCGACCGCTGTAGCCGTGGGGACGGCAAATTTCGTTAATCCCCGGGCTACCATGGACATTATTGATGGGCTTGAAAGGTTTCTGCTGGAAGAAGGGGTCCCGGATATCCGGGAATTAATCGGAGCCGCTCACGATGGCCTTTAATACAGCATCTGTTGGGTGGTGGCTTACTGTCCTTCATTGAGGAGGTTAATTGTGAACATTGAATGAGTTCAGGGAAAAATTAATTGTTGCTCTGGATGTAGATTCTGCAGAACAGGCACTTGATCTCGTGAAATTGCTCAGCCCCTGGGTGGGTATGTTCAAGATCGGCATGCAGTTGTTTTACGGCCAGGGTCCGGCGGTGGTGGAGGAGTTGTGCCGGCAGGGAGTAAAAGTGTTCTTAGACTTGAAGCTTCATGATATTCCCAATACTGTAGCTCAGGCAGCCCGGGTTCTTACCAGACTGGGTGTGGCTATGTTCAACGTCCATGCTGCCGGTGGGTCTGCTATGATGCGGGCGGCGGTAGAATCATCAAGGGAAGAAGCAGAAATCCTGGGTATTCCCTGCCCGTTGATCATTGCCGTTACTGTACTTACCAGTATCGATCAACCTGCTTTTGACCGGGAACTGGGTTACACAGGAACTATTGCGGACCGGGTGGTGGCCTGGGCCTTGCTGGCTAAAGAATGCGGCCTGGACGGTGTTGTAGCCTCCGCCCGGGAAGCGGTAGCCATCCGGCAGTCCTGCGGACCTGACTTTTTAATCGTTACTCCCGGTATCCGCCCGGCCGGAGTTACTGGCAGGGACCAGAAAAGAATTGTGACCCCTGCAGGTGCCATGGCTGCCGGAGCTAATTACCTGGTGGTTGGCCGTCCAGTTATTTCTGCCCCAGATCCAGTAAAAGCGGTCAGGGTTATACTGGATGAAATGGGCTCCAGTGTCTAAAAAAAGAGAGCGCGCTTTTTTAAGCGCACCCTCCTGCCACTATTGTCCCTGTATCATTGCCCGCTCAGCTCTTTCAATGGCCAGTCGGACCAGGTTGCCGCAGTTCCGAGAAGAAACGCTACCCCAGCCCTCCCTGCGAACCAGGTCGGCTACTCCCAGTTCTTCGGCTAATTCGTATTTAAGCCTGTCGGACATCAATCCTCCACGCCGTCTACCCATTAGCCTGCCTCCTTTTTGGGCGGGCGGGACAAAGCGGCATGATTATTATGTGATTTATGCCCGCCGGTCATTCGTAAGGACCGTATATAACCGTATATATAATAATTGTTCAAAACGGGATTTGAGGTGAAAAGCGTTGCTCAGTCGTGAAGAAATACTTTCCATCTTTAAAAAAACCGGCGCCATGCTTAGCGGCCACTTTGTGCTTACTTCTGGCCGGCACAGTGATCGTTACTTCCAGTGTGCCCGGGTGCTGGAACACCCCCGGTATTGTGAGCTGTTGTGCCGGGAACTGGCCCAGCGATGGGCAAATGAAGGGCTTGAGGATGTGGATACTGTTATCGGCCCGGCCCTCGGTGGGATCCTCGTATCCTATGAAATGGCACGGGTACTTGGCGCCAGAAGTCTTTTTACCGAAAGGGAAAACGGAGTAATGACTCTCCGGCGGGGTTTTGAGATATCTCCCGGAGAGCGGGTGCTGGTTGTGGAAGACGTGATTACCACCGGCGGGTCGGTGCGGGAAGTGATAGCCGTGGTCCAGGAAACCGGGGCTCAGGTTGTGGGGGCTGCTGCTCTGATCGACCGCAGCGACGGGACGGTGGATCTCGGTGTGCCTCTGCGAGCACTGCTAACAATTCCTGCCATTAGCTATGTTCCGGAAGAATGCCCTCTGTGCCGGCAGGGTATCCCCGCGGTCAAACCCGGGAGCCGTCACCTCTCCGGCGCTGGCGGAATTCCGAGGGGGTAACCCCCTCCCTTTTTTTAAATACGGCAGTAAAATAACTGTTGTTGCTAAATCCCACCTTGCCGGCGATCTGGTCGATGGTTTCTTCTCCGGTCAGCAGGAGGGCCTTGGCTTCGTTAAGACGGACTTCCGTAAGGTATTCGATAAAGCTCTGCCCCGTACGTTGTTTGAAGAGGCGGCTTAAGTACGCAGGGCTCAAATGAACCTGACGGGCTATCTGGGTGAGGGTAATCGGTTTGGTATAATTTTTACGGATCAATTCTTTTACCCTCCAAATAAAAACTTGATCCGTGCCCGGAATTTGTTCCTGCATCCAGGCAATGTGGGTGATAACAACCTTTTCCACCCAGCGGCGCAGGTCGCTTGGGGATTGGAGGAGGGAAATCTGGCGGGCCAGTTCATTTTGCCGGGATGAAAGATTGACTTTACCTTCACCCGGAGTCAAAAGGGCCTGACCGGCCATCACCAAAAACTCAAATGCGAAGGCAGCCAGTTGCTGAGGGGCAGGCTGCTCGATTTCACTTAGAAATGCATCCACCAATTCATTTCCGGCCCGTATGGCCGCTTCCCGGTCGAGGTACTTGATAGCGTTCACCAGGTCGGTTACCTGAGGATAAAGGGGAGGGGCGGTGTCCAGGAGTCCCTCGATTGCCGATGCTCTTTTGACCTGTTGAGATATTACCTTTTCCAGGCATGTAGCAAGCTCATCCGGTTGTACCGGTTTTAAAATGTAGTCGGCAACCTTATATTTAATGGCCTGCTGCGAGTAGGAAAACTCCCCGTGGGCGGTGATAATGATCACCTCCACGGCGGGGTTTTTCTCTTTAATCTTCCTGGTAGCCGCAAGGCCATCCATTCCGGGCATTTTGATATCCATCAGGATGATTTCCGGCTGGAGGAGTTCAGCCAGTTCTACTGCTTCCCTGCCATTTGTGGCCTCACCGACTACGTACAGAGGGAGGCCAGTATTTTCCAGTAAATGGCGCAAAAATCTGCGTTCCAGTTCCTCGTCCTCAGCTAACAGGATTTTGTACACATGTATCACTTCCCCTGCAATATAGAAAATGTATGCAATGAGCTTTGTACTGGTCCGGGATTGTCGTGTGAGATGTAAATGTGATCACCGGGCAATTTCAAACATACCCTTGTCCAGCCGGGGCGGCTATCCAGGGAAATGCCGTATTGAGGACCGAAATACAGCTTCAACCTTTCATCCACATTTTTAAGACCGATTCCCCGCGGCTTATCCGATCCTCTCCGATTACCACCATTGAAAGCGGCGAGTATTTCCCGGGGAATACCTACGCCGTCATCGATAACACTTATCTCGCAGGTCCCGTCCTTGAATTCCCCGCTGATGGTGAGGTGTCCCAAGCCTTCTTTAGGTTCCAGCCCGTGGATGCAGGCATTTTCTACCAGGGGTTGGAGGCTCAAAAACGGTACCATCAGTTCCTGCAGCGCTGCCGGTACCTCAATGTTAACACTAAGCCGGTTACCAAAACGGGTTTGTTGAATGGTTAAATAACTCTGAACATATTTTAATTCCTCTTGCAAGGGTACCAGTTCCTCCGGCTGGTGGATGTAGCAGCGGAGTAAGTTGGACAGCGCATAGAGTGTTTTCAACGCCTTCTGGTTTTCGTTTAAGCTCACCAGGCTGGTTATGGTGTTCAAAGTATTGAAGAGAAAGTGAGGCTTGATTTGTGCCTGGAGGTTTTTTAGCTCGGCCAGGCGTAAAGACTTTTCCAATTCGGCCCGGATCCTGGCCTCATCCATGGTGCGCAGCTTTTCACAGGCTTCTTTTTCCTGGATCTTAGCCCGGTAAATGAGTTCAGCAATATAGTTGGTTACGTACTGAATGAGCTGGGAAGCGGCATGGCACTTTTGTGGGGTAATTACCTGGATTTCCTGGAACCCACGCACCAGTTCCCTTTCATTCAACCCCAGGTCTGCTGTTGCCTTAAGCATATTCTCCACGGCTTCTTTGCCCGGCGGGGCCAGGTGCATCTGGCCGCAAGTGATAGAACCCCAGAATTGTCCCTCCACCACCAGAGGTACGGCCATCAGGGTCCCCCCGGCATGACAGGTGCCGAAACATACCTCTCCCGTACTTGCGGTGCGCAACCCTATTTCGGCGTTGGATTTGATGCACCTTTTCAGCCCCTCAGCTGTGGAACGGATGGTGGCGCAAAAGCCGTAAAAGAAATCGTGTTCCACCACTGGGTTACCGTATACATCGTTAATATCAATGGTTATATCCGTTGCCCTGGTAAAACTCTCGATTATTTTGAGAAATTTATCCCTTTCAATTAATTGGGACAGTTTTTCGGGGCTTAGTTTCATAGAAATCACCCTATCATATTATATCAAAGTTTATCATTTCGTGCTGTAATCGGTTTATTGGATTATGGATAAGACAAAATATCAACAATGCTGGACAAAATATTGATATTTTCCCTGGTACAACAAGATTCATCCGGTTAAAAATACACTAAGGGTGGTATCAGGACCGTCAAGGGGGAACTAAAAAAATGTCGAAAATTGATTTAAATCTCATCAATCAGGGAATTCCAAACAGGATATTTCAACCATCTATCGGGAGCGGGGTGATAGAGGAGCAAAACTGGGCATAATATTTTAATTTCAAGTGTTCTGTGATTTTTCAAATTTAAGGAGGCAGATTTATGCTTGACAAAAATGCGGAAAGTTTACACCGTGGTCTGGAGGAAAGGCACATTCAGCTTATTGCCATAGGTGGGGCCATTGGAGTGGGACTGTTTCTAGGCTCGGCCACGGCAATTAAAACGGCAGGTCCGGCCCTTACCTTATCCTACTTGATTGGCGGGTTGGCCATCTTTATCATCATGCGCGCCCTGGGTGAACTGGCAGTAGCCTACCCGGTGGCCGGTTCTTTCAGCGCTTATGCCAACGCCTTTTTGGGCCCCCTGGCTGGCTATGTGACCGGCTGGACTTACTGGTTTATGTGGGTGGTTACCTGTATGGCTGAGATAACTGCCGTGGGCATTTACGTGCAGTTCTGGCTTCCCCAGGTACCTCAGTGGATACCGGCTTTAATCGCCCTTGTGGCCATGACCGTGGTCAACCTCATCAATGTAAAGGCCTATGGAGAGTTTGAGTTCTGGTTTGCGCTCATTAAAGTGGTAACCATCATTGCCATGATTGTCCTCGGTGCTGGCATGATTTTCTTCGGTCTTGGCAATCGAGGTGTACCCGTGGGTTTAAGCAACCTGTGGTCACATGGCGGCTTCTTTCCCCACGGCATGGGCGGAGTTGTTATGGCTCTGGTCATGGTCATGTTTGCCTACCTGGGAGTGGAGCTCATCGGTGTCACCGCTGGTGAAGCGCAGAATCCGGAGAGAGCCATTCCCGCAGCTATTGACAAAGTGCTCTGGCGGATTCTGATTTTCTACGTTGGCGCTCTGCTGGTAATTATGTCCATTTATCCCTGGAATGAAATAGGTACTAAGGGCAGCCCCTTTGTATTAACTTTTTCCAGAGTCGGCATTCCGGCTGCTGCCAGTATTATTAATTTTGTGGTCATGACTGCAGCATTGTCATCGTGTAACAGCGGCCTGTTCAGTACCGGGCGCATGCTCTACAACCTGGCGTTACAGAAAAATGCCCCGGCGGTCTTTGGGAAGCTTTCCCGTCACGGCATTCCCTATGCAGGCATATTAGTTTCCTCGGCTTTCCTGCTGGTTGGTGTGGTTTTAAATTACCTGGTACCGGCCAGGGTTTTCATTTACATTACCAGTGTGGCTACCATTGGTGCCCTCTACATCTGGGGGATAATCCTGGTGGTACAGATGAAATTCCGCCAGTCGCTGTCGCCGGAGGAGTTGGTAAAAGTAACTTACCGCACCCCTCTGTGGCCCTATGCTTCCTGGGCGGTGCTGGCCTTCCTGGCCTTTGTGCTTGTACTCATGGCCTTTGATGCCGGTACCCGGGTGGCTTTGTATGTAGGTCCTGTTTGGTTTATCCTGACGGTGGCATCTTATTATTTCTTCGGCCATTACCGGCGTGACCCCGAGCGCGGAAGAGCATTCCAGCCGTCTCCTGCTAAAAAAGCTGGAAAATAAAGATAAAAAATTAATATGTGCATTCAAATTTTTGATATAAAGGCAAATTAACAATATAGTTGGACAAAAACCCGTCAAGGTGAAATGATTGGTCGTCAAGAATACAAACCCTTAAAAGTTCGCATCTAATGCTATAAAGCAACAAAGAGGAGGAATTGTGACATGATCGTTGGTGTGCCCAGGGAGATAAAGGATAACGAAAACCGGGTAGGCATCACTCCTTCCGGTGTAGAGGCCCTGGTTAAAGCAGGACATGAGGTGGTTATTGAAACCGGGGCAGGTTTGGGCAGCGGGATCACTGATGAGGAGTATATGGCTGCTGGTGCACGCATCTTGCCCACCAAGGCGGATGTTTACGAACAGGCTGATATGGTCATGAAAGTTAAAGAACCTCTGCCTGAAGAATATAATTTATTTAAAGAGGGTCAGTTACTCTTTACCTATCTGCATCTGGCTCCAGAGCCTGAACTTACCAGGGCGTTGCTGGCCAAAAAGGTAACGGGAATTGCCTACGAAACAATTCAAACAAACCGGGGTACTCTGCCGCTGCTCATGCCTATGAGCGAAGTGGCCGGCCGGATGTCTGTTCAGGTTGGTGCTCAGTTTCTGGAAAAACCTTATGGTGGTCGCGGGGTACTTCTGGGCGGGGTTCCTGGCGTGCCTCCTGCTAAAGTGGTGATAATCGGGGGAGGCACCGTGGGTACCAATGCGGCCAAAATTGCCGTGGGCATGGGGGCCGATGTGACCATTATCGATAAGAATGCCGAACGTTTGCGCTATCTGGATGATATTTTCGGCCCCCGCATCAAAACTCTTATCTCAACCAGCTATAACATCAAAGAAGCTGTTAAGGAAGCCGATCTGGTAATTGGGGCTGTACTCATCCCCGGGGCCAGGGCCCCCAAGCTGGTTACTGAAGAGATGGTTAAAGCCATGAAACCCGGTTCCGTGATAGTAGACGTGGCCATTGACCAGGGTGGTTGTGTGGAAACTGCAGATCGTGTCACCACCCATTCCAATCCAATTTATATCAAGCATGGGGTTATTCACTATGCTGTAGCCAACATGCCCGGTGCGGTTGCCCGAACTTCTACTTATGCCTTGACCAACGTCACCCTGCCTTATGCCCTGGAGCTGGCCAGTAAAGGTCTGGCCCGTGCTGTCAAAGATGACATTGCCCTGGCCCGGGGTGTCAACGTGATGGACGGCCGGGTCACGTATAAAGCCGTAGCCGAGGCACTGAATTTGGAGTATACCCCTCTGCATGAACTTGTAGATGTGCCGGTGGATTTGATGCGCATTGCTTAATGGAATTCTTGCCAGGGTAGTTAAACGCAGAGTACAATAAAAGTACAGGCCTCTCTTATCGGAGAGGCCTACCGCTTTGAAAGATGATTTAAAAAGGAGCTCCGATATGATTACCGGTAGTTGTAGTAACAGCCGTCCTGTTTGGGCCGAGGTAGACCTGGGGGCCATTGCCCATAACGTACGGGAGATTCGTAAATTGCTTCAACCGGGTACAAAGCTTATGGCCGTTGTCAAGGCCGATGCATATGGTCACGGAGCACTGCCCGTGGCCCGGGTAGCCCTGGCCAATGGTGCAGGGTCCCTGGCGGTGGCTATTCTGGAAGAAGCCCTGGCCCTCCGCCGCGGAGGTATAACTGCCCCCATCCTGATTCTGGGTTATACCCCTCCGGAACAGGCGTCCCTTTTGGTGGAGCATGATTTGACCCAGACCGTATTTTCCATGGAGGTAGCCCGGGCCATTTCTGATGCTGCCGTAGCAGCAGGAAAAACCGTCCGGGTACATTTAAAGGTGGATACGGGTATGGGCCGTGTCGGGGTCTTTCCTTCTGAGGCACCGGATTTTGCAGAGGCTGTATCCCGGCTGCCGGGTATATTTATC
>NZ_JBNATZ010000026.1:0-16752 GCF_049701015.1 Desulfofundulus sp. | reverse complement strand
GTATTCGGGAGCTTCTCCCCGGTACAGCTCACCGATAATGATCTTGTCCTGCAGTTCCTCCGGGCTCATTTTTTCCGCTTGTTTCACCGTGACCGCATGTTCCTTCTGCCAGAGAAGCATTTGCAACCCGTTACCCATTTTATTACGCCGCCCGTACCCCACAGGGCAGGCGGTAATGGCCTCAATGACACTGAAGCCCTTGTTCCTGGCTCCGGCCACAATCAATTTTTCCAGCATGGTGGCATGATAGGTTGTGGCCCGGGCCACATAGGTGGCACCGGCACCTTTGGCCAGTTCGGCAATATCGAAGCTTCGCTCAATATTCCCGTAAGGAGCGGTAGTTGCCCTTTTGCCGGGAGGGGTAAGAGGTGAATATTGCCCTCCGGTCATACCGTAGATGCTATTGTTGAAAATGATGGCCGTCAGGTCTATATTGCGCCTGGCAGCGTGTATAAAGTGATTGCCACCGATAGCCGTGGCATCGCCGTCTCCCATCAACACAAAGACATGCAGTTCAGGCCTTGCTAGTTTTATACCGGTGGCAAAGGCCAGCGCACGACCGTGGGTAGTATGCAGAGTGTTGAAATCCAGATAACCCGCTGCTCTGGAAGAACAGCCGATACCGGAAACCACCACGGTTTTGTCCGGGTTTAAGCCCAGTTCCTCAATGGCCCTGACCAGTGCCGATAAAACTATGCCGTTGCCGCAACCGGGACACCAGATATGTGGAAACCGGTCGGACCGCAGGTGGGATTCAACCTGACTGAGCATCTGCTGTCACCCCCTTGATGGCGGACAGGATTTCGTCAAAGGTGATCAGTTCTCCGTTAAGCCTGTTAACTCCCGTCACCCCGACCCGGCCCTGCACGGCCCGCTCCACTTCTCCCCGCAGCTGACCCAGGTTCATCTCGGCCACGATGATGTGCCGCACCCGGCCAGCAAGTTCCGCCACCTCTTTTTCCGGGAAGGGCCAGATGGTTACCGGGCGGAACAGCCCCGCCCTTATACCCGCCGCCCGGGCATCTTTGACCGCCCGCCTGGCCGATCTGGCCACCGCACCATAGGCGATCACCACTACTTCCGCATCCTCCAGCTGGTAGCCCTCCACGGTCACCACATCATCCAGGTGATCATAAATTTTCCGGTGCAGCCTCAGGATTAAATTTTCGGCAACCTGAGGGTCGGTGCTGGGATTGCCTTTTTCATCGTGCACCAGCCCGGTAACGTGGTAACGGTAACCATCTCCAAAGTTGGCCATGGGTGGTACGCCATCATCACCGGGACGGTAGGGGTAATAATCTTCCGGCTCCACAGCAGGCTTTTTACGTTCAATTACCTGTACTTCCCCGGCACCGGGCAGCACCACACGTTCCCGCATGTGACCGATCACTTCGTCCATCAGCAGGATCACCGGCACCCGGTACTTTTCCGAAAGATTTACGGCCCGGATGGCCAGCATGTATGCCTCCCGTACCGAGGCTGGACAGAGGACGATGACCGGGTGATCGCCGTGTGTTCCCCACCTGGCCTGCATCACATCACCCTGGGCGGGAGCGGTGGGAATACCCGTACTGGGACCCCAGCGCTGTACATTGACAATCACGCAGGGAATTTCTGCGATAGCCGCATAGCCGATGTTTTCCTGCTTCAGCGAAAAACCCGGCCCGCTGGTGGCCGTAAGGGCCTTCACACCGGCCAGGGAAGCTCCTATGACCGCGGCCATACTGGCGATTTCGTCTTCCATTTGTATGAACTTACCGCCCATGCCGGGCAGACGCTCGGCCATCAGCTCGGCAATCTCCGTGGAGGGGGTGATGGGGTAACCGGCAAAAAAACGCACCCCAGCAGCCAGAGCCCCTTCCACCACAGCCTCGTTGCCCTGCATCAGGCGGGCCATTTCCACCACATCACTCATTATTCCTTCACCTCTATACCGATGGCAAAGTCCGGACAGTGGATCTCACACCGGCCGCAACCAACACAGCGGTCAGGATTTACCACCGAAACCTTGCCCGAAGCATTCAGGGAAAGTACCTCTCTGGGGCAAAGGGCTACGCAGATCCCGCACCCTTTGCACCAGCCTTCCCGCACCTCTATATTCACGGCTTGTTGAGCAACCATAACTTTAGCCATTGCCACCACCTCACGTTTTGTGCAACCTCTACTTGATTATACACGCAAGAGTTGTGCCAGAGCTTATGTAATTGCTGGCGGTCGGGGTAATAAGCGGCAGGCCTTGGACCATTACGGATTCAGAAAATAATAAAGCAGGAAGAAAGTACTTCCTGCCGCCTTAATTCCAGTATATTATCTCAAAGAGAAACCGGGGGTCATCTCACTCTGCGACACCAGGGTAAACTCTGGCAGTATTTCCGCCAAATCTGGTGCTCCCGGCAATTATCTCAGACTGAGATAATTGCAATTTCTTTCTCTGTAAGGGCACCCACGGGACAAACCTTGATACATTCGCCGCAACCAGTACAACCCGACTGGCTAAGGGGGACATCGCCAAAGGTGGTTACTCTGCGCTCAAATCCTCTTCCGGCAAAACCAAGCACTCCGGCACCTTTTTCCCGGCAGACCCACACACACCGCCCGCAGAGGACACACCTGTTGGGGTCGTAGCGCAATACCGGGCTGGAATCGTCCACCGGTAAATTGCGTTCCAGCTTTCTCAGCCGTTTCACCCGCAGAGGCCAGCGGCGTTCCCGGGCAATTTTCTGCAACTCGCAGGTACGGTTGCGGGAACAACTGGCGCAATCCAGGCGGTGATTGGACAAAAGGAGCTCAAAGGCCGTCAGCACCAGGCGGTCCACCCTCGGGCTGCGGGTGGACACCACCATCCCTTCCACCACGGGCTCGGTACAGGCGGTAACCGGGCGGGAGTAACCCTCGATCTCCACAAAGCACAACCGGCAGGCAGCAGCCGGGTGTTCTACCCCGGGAATGGCACAGAGGTTGGGGATGTAGATGCCGTTTTCCAGGGCTACCCGGAGCAGCTTTTCTCCTTCCCGCGCCTGCACGGCCCGGCCATCTATGGTTAAGGTGACTGTTCTCATGTCGAATCCTCCGACTCGTCTTGAAAATAGATTTGTCTGCCGTTTGCAAAACGGCAGCCATTTTTATGCTCTGTTGGTAGCTCCCCTTCCGGTCACCAGTTCCGGCGGGGAGAGTTTGACGACCGCTTTGTACTGGGGCGGGCAGGCCTCCAGGCAACTGGCACACTTGACGCACTTTTGCTGGTCTATAACTTTAATGCGGTCTTCATTGGCATAAATGGCCTCAACCGGGCAGCTGCCCACACAGGCATCACAGGAACGCTCACACTTTTCCGGGAGGATATAGTAGGCAATCAAATCCTGACACATCAGCGCCGGACAGCGACGTTCCTTGATATGGGCCTCGTATTCATCCCGGAAATACCTGAGAGTACTCAGCACGGGGTTGGGCGCCGTCCTGCCCAGGGCGCACAACGAACCTGCTTTGACGTCTTCAGCCAGCTCCTGAAGAAGTTCTATGTCACCGGGCCTGCCCCGTCCCTTGGTAATGGACTCCAGAATGTCCAGCATCTGCCTGGTTCCCAGACGACACATGGTGCACTTGCCACAGGATTCCTTCTGGGTAAAATCCAGGAAAAACCGGGCTATTTCCACCATGCAGTCATCCTCATCCAGGATGACCATCCCCCCGGAACCCATCATGGCTCCTGCCTGGCTCAAAGAATCGAAATCTATGGGCATATCCAGCGCAGCTTCAGGCAGGCAGCCTCCCGAAGGTCCACCAATCTGCACGGCTTTAAAGGCTTTGCCCCCGGGAATGCCACTTCCCACATCATAGACCAATTCTCTCAAGGTCGTGCCCATGGGCACCTCGGCCAGGCCGGTATTGACCACTTTCCCGGCCAGGGCGAAGACTGCTGTGCCGGGACTGCCGGGAGTTCCTATCCCCCTGAACCACTGTGCACCCCGCTCAATGATATGGGGCACGTAAGCCAGTGTCTTTACGTTGTTAATGACCGTGGGCTTACCCCACAAACCGGCAGTGGCCGGAAACGGCGGCCGGTGGCGGGGAAGGCCGGGCTCCCCTTCCATGGAGGCGATCAGAGCGGTTTCCTCGCCACACACGAAGGCCCCCGAACCCTGAAAAACATCCACATCAAAGCTGAAACTGCTCCCCAGGATACCGGTCCCTAATAGGCCGTACCGGCGGGCCTGTTCGATGGCCCTCTTCACCCGTTGCACGGCCAGGGGGTATTCAGCGCGGACATAGAAATAACCCCGCCGGGCTCCAACCGCGTAAGCGGCAATAGCCAGTCCCTCAAGCACTTCATGGGGGTTTGATTCCAGTATGGCCCGGTCCATAAAGGCTCCCGGGTCCCCTTCATCGGCGTTGCAAATAACATATTTCTCGTCCGCCGGCTCAAGACGACAGGTTTCCCACTTGCGACCGGTGGGGAAACCTGCTCCACCACGACCCCGCAGGCCGGAAGCCTTTATTTCTTCCACCACCCAACCGGGCTCCCGGGTCAGGGCTCTGGCCAGGGCGGCATACCCGCCCAGAGCGATATAGTGTTCGATTTCCTCCGGGTCAATGAGGCCACACTTATCCAGAATAACGGGCTTTTCAATCATTCCCCGCGGAAAGTCACCAAAGGACGGTACCATATCATTTGTTTCCAGGGCAGCCAGGGCGAATTCCAGACAGGGATCGTCACCACCCAGGAAATCCTGCACCAGTCGCGCGGCAATACCCGCAGTAACGTAACCATAGCTGATGGCCGGGAAACCCGGTTTATAAACGGTTACCAGGGGTTCCGCATAGCAATGCCCCATGCAACCCACTTCCAGGACCCGGGCGGTAATAGCGTGTTTTTCAAGCTCCTCTTTAATTACCTTTAAAACCTCAAGAGCTCCAGCTGCGCGGCCGCAAGTGGCCGTGCCGACCAGGATCAAGGGGTGCTCCCGCAGCCTCTCCCAGGCAGTCCTGGATTCCTGCTGCAATTTTTTATATGTTTCCGCCACTATGCTGCTACTCAACCGGTTCCCCTTCTTTCTGACCTTTCCGGATTTCAACGCCATAGGAAAAGAGCAACCCGTCCACCCGGGTGGGGGTTACCCTGCCGTGCACCTCGTCATCGATCACGGTAACCGGTGCCATGGTGCAGCACCCCACGCAGGCCACCCTTTCCAGGCTGAATTCCCGGTCCGGCGTAACCTGGTTAACGTCAATGCCCAGGCGCCTCTTCCAGCAGTCCAGGATGATATGGCCCCCCTTCATGTGGCAGGCCGTACCCATGCATACCCTGACCTTGTGCCGGCCGGGAGGAACGAGGCGAAACTGGTTGTAAAAAGTAACCACGCTGTAGACGTCCACGGGCGGGATGTCCAGGTGTCGCGCCACTTCCTCCATGGCCACCGCAGGTACATAGCCCAGGTTTTCCTGGACCTGCTGTAAAATTGGAATGAGATTACCCCGCTCACGGGAATAATGTTTAAGAATGTTCACGGTCCGTTCCACGGCAACTCTTTTTTCTTCTTCCGTTATCTGCATAGACATCTCTCCCGAAACCTGATCCCTCCATAATCATAACGCCAAATATATTAAGGATCAATAATATTAATTAATTTTAAAAAACACTGGAAGCCAGCTAACGGTATCTGCCCCGGTAGGTGTCCGCAGGATATTTCCGGGCATTGGCCTCCATTTTCCGCTTTACCGCCCGGGCCAGATCAATGCCTGCAGCATTGGCCATGGCCAGACAGTAAATCAAAACATCGGCCAGCTCCTCCTCCACCCGTAATAAAAGCTCCGGCGTCAGCTCACGTTCGTCCGACCACTGGAAAAGCTCCATCAGCTCGGCAGCCTCAATGGCCACGGACATGGCCAGATTTTTGGGCGTATGAAACTTCTCCCAGTCCCTCTCCTTCACAAACGCAGCCACCATATCCTTTAAATCCTGCAGCGCTGTCCGGGTATCTCCAAACATTTGGACACAACTCCTTCTTGAAAATTACGAGGAAATTCACCTCGAAAAGCAGGAAATTGAGTCCCGAGGTCAAATAAAAAGAAAAAGGGCTACTTGACAGTAACCCTTATCAACCAGTTAATGATTTCGCTTTTCGAGGTACCTTTCCAACTTACGTTTGACCCGTTGCAAGGCGTTGTCAATGGATTTGACGTGGCGCTTCAGGTCCTCGGCAATTTCCTGGTAGGACTTGCCCTCCAGGTAGGACATGAGCACCTTCCATTCCAGAGAGCTCAGGATTTCACCCATTTTTTCTTCAATATCGTAAAACTCCTCCCGGCTAATAATTAATTCCTCCGGGTCGGCAATCCTGGTACCGGAGATGACATCCAGAAGGGTGCGGTCTGAATCTTCATCGTAAATAGGCTTGTTCAAAGAAACGTAAGAGTTCAAAGGTATGTGCTTTTGCCGGGTGGCCGTTTTAATAGCGGTAATGATTTGCCTGGTGATACAAAGTTCTGCAAAGGCGCGGAAGGACGAAAGCTTGTCTAACCGGAAGTCACGAATAGCCTTGTAAAGGCCAATCATCCCTTCCTGAATGATGTCCTCCCGGTCGGCCCCGATGAGGAAGTAGGAACGTGCCTTAGCCCGCACAAAGTTCTTGTACTTGTTAATCAAGTACTCCAGCGCGGCATCATCACCTTCGCGGGCGTATTCAACCACTTCCTCATCGTCCATCATGTGATAACAGGTCGCACATTCCCTCTGGACGCTCAGACTCACAGTATCCCCCCCGCTTTGTGTGTCCGGCTTTCCCGCCCGAAACAAAAGAAAAAATAAAAGCCTTTTCCGCCGTTAATCAGAAGTCCGGGTAAATATGGATCCCGACTCTTTTTTCTTTAAACGGAACGGAGCAAAGGCATTTCCCGTACCTCTTTCTTTAATTTTTACCTAACTAATTATATCTCAGGCCGGATAACCCGTCAAGCAAAAATAGGACTTGCTTTCGTTTCACGATCGCCGCGGCTAGTCCTTTTTTCTTCGCCAGCGCTCAAAAATCATGCGAATCTCATCCACCAAGCGGTTTTCCAGGTATCCATCCGCAGGCCGCCCGGTTGAGTAATGCTTTTTTCCTTCCTCCCGGGTAAGCTGTATTTTTTTCCAGAGCTCCCTCGGCGTGATCCTGTATGCACCCCGCCCCAGAATCATCCGCTGCTCAGCCCAGTCGTAAGTGGCCACATAAACCGTCCCGCGCCGGGAAAGCTCACCGACCAGTCTCTCGATAACCGCATCGGCGGTTTCTCCCTCAGGAGTATAAATTACCTGCACTCCGTCGACGGTTTCCGACCGGTCCCCGCCCTGTTTCACCTGGTGGGCATCAAAAACCACCACCACGTGCTCCCCGGTCAAAGCAGCATAATTAACCAGAATATCCACCAACCGGGTACGTGCATGTTCCAAACTGGACCCGGATAGCTGTTCCAGCTCCGGCCAGGCGTGAATTATGTTATACCCGTCAACGATCAGGTACTCTTCCATGGACCTGTCTCCTCTGCCTGACCACCTCGTAGGCCAGCAGAGCTGTCGCCACCGAGGCGTTCAGGGAGCTGACCTGCCCGGCCATGGGCAGTCTGACAAGCTGATCGCACCTCTCCCGCACCAGTCTCCCCAGGCCTTTATCTTCCCCACCTATCACCAGGGCAACCGGACCGTCCAGACGCACATCCCAATACAGGTCCTCAGCCGTCCCGCAGGCCCCCACCACCCAGATTCCCCGCTCCTGCAGAAAGGTGATGGTCCGGGCCAAATTGGGTACCCTCGCCACCCGGACATATTCCATAGCTCCGCAGGAAGCCTTGGCCACTGCCGGGGTAAGGGCTGCCGAACGGTGGCGGGTAATAATCACACCGTGCACCCCTGCAGCATCAGCCGTACGCAAAATAGCCCCCAGATTGTGCGGGTCGGTGATCTCATTGAGCAGAATTAAAAAGGGGGCCTCGGGGTACGCGGCAGCCAGGATGTCCTCCACGGAAACGTACTCTTTGGCCGCGGCTACGGCAACAACACCCTGGTGCGGGACATCCTTAACCAGCCCGTTCAGATGGGAGCGTTCCACGAACTGGACAGGTATCCCCCTTTCCCGGGCCAGATTGAGGATTTCACCGAGTGGTGCGCCTGCAGTTCCTCTGGCCACCAGCAGTTTATTTATGGACCTGTTAGCCAGAATAGCTTCTTTGACCGGATGACGGCCGGCTATGATGTTTTCACAAGCCGCCTTTTCAGTCACCCTTTTCCACCACCTGACGGGCCAGAGAGACAATTTCCTCCAGGCGCTCGTTCTGCCCTGATAGATAAAGGTAACCTATAAGACTTTCCAACCCCGTACTGTAGCGGTAGCTGATTACATCAGAGCCCCGGGGAGGATGACCACTCCGGGCATTCCGGCCCCGCCTGGCAACAGCAGCTTCCACTTCGGTGAGTTCATCCTTCAGGGCTCGCATTACCCTCGCCTGTGCATCGGCCCGTACATATTTTATGGCTTCCCGATGCAGTTGATTCACACTTACAAGTCCCCGGGTCACCAGATATTGACGAATCGCCAGCTCATACGCGGCATCGCCAACATAGGCCAGGACCAGGGCCGGCAACTGCTCGGCATTGGGGATGATCTCGCCACGCAGGCTCAAAGTCAAGGTAGCCAAACCCCTTATCCCTGCCTCTTCCAGCGGACACCGCCGGGAGTATCTTCCAGAATGATGCCGAGTTCTTTCAAACGGTCCCGGATGTGATCAGCGGTGGCCCAGTCCTTTCTGGCCCTGGCCTGCTGCCGCACTTCCAGCAGTAAATCGAGCAGGGCCTCCTCAAGGCCGTTGCTTTTTGCGTGCCGTCCCTCGATTAAGATACGACCGGTTCCTTCTTCAACCCGGAAAAGACCCAGCACTTCGTTAAAGGATTGGAAAAGGTTCATCGCTTTTTCCAGGGCCTCCCGACAGGGGTACTCTCCGGTGTTATGCAGGTAAGCATTTACTTCCCGGGCCAGTTCGAAGCAAATGGCCACCGCCAGGGCAGTATTGAAATCGTCGTCCATGGCAGCCACAAAATCCTGGTGGTATTTCCCCAGAGCGGCTATAAATTCCTCATCTTCGGGTTTTACCCGGTCCCGGGAGGGACGTTCCAGGGCTTCGGTCAACAGGCGAATGCTGTTTTTAAAACGGTCCAACCCCCGCCCCGCGGCAGCCATCTTTTCATCATCAAAATCAAGCGGACTGCGGTAATGGGTGGAGAGAAGGAAAAAACGCACTACCTCCGGGGGGAATTTATCAAGAATTTCCCTTACCAGGAAGAAATTGCCCAGAGATTTGGACATTTTCTCCTGGTTGACAGTAATGAATCCGTTATGCATCCAATAGCGCACGAAAGGCTGGCCGGTAGCCGCCTCGGCCTGGGCAATCTCGTTCTCGTGATGGGGAAAGACCAGGTCGAAACCTCCTCCGTGAATGTCGAAGTTATGCCCCAGGTATTTCAGAGCCATGGCCGAGCATTCAATATGCCAGCCAGGACGCCCTTTACCCCACGGGCTGTCCCAGGCCGGTTCCCCGGGTTTGGCAGCCTTCCAGAGGGCGAAATCCATAGGGTGTTTTTTACGGGGATCCACCTCTACGCGGGCTCCCGCCTGCATCTCATCCAGGGTGCGCCCCGACAGCTTGCCGTATTCCGGAAAGGCTCTTATATCAAAATAGACGTCTTTATCAACTACATAAGCAGCCTTTTTCTCGACGAGTGCGCTTATGAGATCGATAATTTCCGGGATATGTTCGGAAACCCTGGGGTGTACATCGGCCGGGCGCACGTTCAGGGCACCGGCATCCCGGAAGTATTCGTCGATATATTTACGGGCCAGGGCCAGGGCGTCTACTCCTTCTTCCCGGGCCCGGTTGATGATCTTATCATCGACGTCTGTAAAGTTTTGCACATACTTAACCTGGAAACCCCTGTACCGGAAGTAACGGCGCACGGTGTCAAAGAAGACGAGAGGCCGGGCATTGCCCAGGTGGATGAAGTTATAGGTAGTCGGCCCGCATACGTACATATCGACCCGCCCCGGTTCCCGGGGAACAAATTTTTCCTTGCGTCTGGTCAAAGTATTGTATATTTCCATGGAACACTCGCTCCTCTAAACCCGCGTTATAAGATACAGTCGCATAACCACCCGGGGCGGTGTCGTCCCCCGTCGCCTCCGTGCTATGGGTCGGACGGACCGCCCCTCACGACTCGTTGGTCCGGGAAAAGACACCCTGCACCACAGCGTCACAGGACTTCAAGGGTTCGGCCGGCTTGTTGTCCGCCAGCTTTTTCTCCAGTTCCAGGACCCGTTTTTCCAGGCGCTCAATGTTGTGCATGAGGCAGTTGATCACTTCCGCCACAGGGTCGGGCAGCAGGTCGTGACGCAGGTCAATATCCGGCGCGCTGGCCGCACCCACCCGCCTGCCGTCCTGGATGACCACCTTGCCGGGCACCCCCACCACGGTGCTGTTGGGAGGTACGGGCTTGAGTACCACCGACCCGGCGCCGATCTTGGAATTGTCCCCCACGGTAAAGGAACCCAGGATCTTGGCGCCGGCGCTGATGACCACATTGTTGCCGATGGTGGGGTGGCGCTTTCCCTTCTCCTTCCCGGTTCCCCCCAGGGTTACCCCCTGGTAGATGGTCACATTGTCACCAATTTCCGCAGTCTCCCCGATGACCACCCCGGCTCCGTGGTCAATGAACAATCCCTGACCGATCTTGGCCCCGGGGTGTATTTCAATCTGGGTGAGGAAACGCGAGATGTGAGAAATCAAGCGGGCAATGGTGAAAAGCCGCTTCCGGTAAAAGAAGTGAGCTATCCGGTGCATGATAATAGCATGCAGGCCGGGATAGCAGAGCAGCACTTCCAGGAGGTTTTTGGCCGCCGGGTCCCGCTCAAACACTGCCTGTATATCACGCTTCAGCTGCTTGAACATAGCCTACCCCCCAGATCTGGAAGTTGGAGGTTGGAGGTTGGTCTGAAGAAGCCTTCGCCCGGGCAGTTCACCATGCTCACCCCGCGTACCGGGCCAGGCGGGCCAGCACCTTTTCTTTGCCCAGAAGGGGAATGACCTGGTAAAGTTCCGGGCCGTGAGTGCGACCGGTAAGAGCCACCCTGATGGGCAGGTAAACCATCCGCCCACCCAAACCCAGTTCCCTGGGTAGCTTTTTCAATATGCCCCGGGCACTTTCTTCGTTCAATTCATCTGTAGCCTCGATTTTCTCCGCCAGGGCGGCCAGCACGCGGGGAACCTGCTCCCCGGCCAGCACCGAGCGGGCCTCTTCATCTTCCGGCTCCACTTCCGGCGCAAAGAAAATATCCACGTACCGGGTGATCTCGGACAGGTTGGTCAGGTAATCCCGCACGGCGGCCACCAACTGCTTCAACCACCGGTATTTCTCCGGAGTTACTTCTCCGCCAATATACCCGGCCTTTTGCAAAAAAGGTATGGCCAGGTCGGTAATCCGCTCCAGGGAACTTTGACGAATGTAGTGGCCGTTCAACCAGTTAAGCTTGTCCAGGTCAAAAACAGCCGGATTTTTAGCCACCCGCTCGAGAGAAAACTGTCGCTTCAATTCTTCCAGAGTAAAAATTTCCTCTTCGCCTCCGGGAGACCAGCCCAAAAGGGCCAGAAAGTTGACCAGGGCTTCGGGAAGGTAGCCCATCTCCCGGTACTGCTCAATGGATGTGGCCCCGTGCCGCTTGCTCATCTTGGTGCGATCCTGGCCGAGAATCAGCGAAACGTGAGCAAATCTGGGCACCGGCCAATTGAAGGCCCTGTAAAGGAGAATCTGCCGCGGCGTATTGGACAGGTGCTCCTCCGCCCGGATGACGTGTGTAATGCCCATGGCATGGTCATCCACCACCACGGCAAAGTTGTAGGTGGGAATACCATCGGACTTAACGATAATAAAGTCGCCGATACCGTCCACATCAAAGGAAACTTCCCCGCGTACCAGGTCCTGCACGGTAATGGTTTCCCCGGAGGGGACCGCGAAACGCAGTACCGGCCGGCGCCCCTCAGCTTCCAGACGGCGCCGGTCCTCTTCGCACAGGTGACGGCAACGGCCGGTATAACGGGGCATCTCGCCCCGGGCCAGCAGAGCCTCCCGTTCGGCAGCCAGCTCTTCTTCAGTACAGTAACAATAATAGGCCCACCCGTTTTCTAAAAGCTGCCGGGCATAAGTTTGATAAATGGAAAGCCGCTCCGTCTGCCGGTAAGGACCGTGGGGACCGCCCACTTCGATCCCCTCGTCCCAGTCCAGACCCAGCCAGCGTAAAGCAGCCAGGATGTTTTTCTCGGATTCCCGGGAAGAACGTTCCAGATCGGTATCTTCGATGCGTACAATAAAAGTACCACCTTGATTGCGGGCAAATAGCCAGTTAAATAAGGCCGAACGAGCCCCTCCGATATGTAACGGGCCGGTGGGGCTGGGAGCAAATCTGACTCTGACGCCGGACAAAAATAGTCCTCCTCTGCTCAAAAGATTTTTAAAAGCTCATTATTCGACCCATATTATATCACCGGCCCGGTGGAGAGGCAACTTTTGAATGGAGTCCACAACCTTGCAAGACCTTCCACGCGGGGTTAGAATAATGACATATAAAAACCCTGGGTGCGATTGATGCCCGGCGGCGTCTACCACCACAGGATGGAAACAACAAAGGACGGGTAAATACCATGATTGCCGGTCTGACGGGAAGTATTGCTACTGGTAAAAGTACGGTTGCGAAGTTATTCCAAGAACTGGGAGCATACGTTATTGATTTTGACGTTCTGGCTCACGAAACTATGCGCCCGGGGCTGAAGGCCTGGCGTGAGATTGTTGAATTTTTTGGAACCGAAATTCTCAACCCGGACCAAACCATCAACCGCAAAAAGCTCGGCTCCCTGGTCTTCGAGGACCCGGAAAAACTGGCCCGGTTGAACCAGATCGTACACCCGGCAGTTTTTGAAGAGGACCGGAAAATTACCGCGCAAATTTTAGCCCGGGACCCCGGAGCATTGATTATCAAGGAAATCCCCCTGTTGATCGAAGCGGGAGCAGGACACCTCGTGGAAAAAATCATTGTGGTGCACGCCTCTCCCGGGGTGCAGCTCCAAAGGCTTTTGGACCGCGGCCTCAACCGGGATGAAGCACTCAAAAGAATTAACGCCCAGGCTCCCCTGAGCGAAAAAATGAAATGGGCCGACTTTGTGATTTACAACGATGGCGATCTGGAAGAAACCAGAAAGCAGGTCGAAAAAGTTTATCAGCAACTGGTAAGCTGCGCGTCCGTCGAGGGTCAATAAATTACACCTGCCTAAACGGTTACGGTACTGCAGCAGATGGCCGTATGGACACCTATCCGGCTTCTCCCCATCATACCGGGACGACCTCAAGAAGAGACAACGGTAACCACGGCATAAGCCGCTATCCCCTCACCGGTGCCGGTAAAGCCCAGGCCCTCGGTGGTTGTAGCCTTGACGTTGACGCAACCTGCATCAATATTGAGGGACCTGGCGATATTAGATTCCATGCCGGGGATGTACGGGGACAGCCGGGGAGCCTGAGCTACCACCACCGCATCAATGTTGTTAACCGTAAACCCCTCCCCGGCCAGAAGCCGGCCTACACGTTCCAGCAGGAGAAGGCTGGAAATGCCCGCATACCGGGGATCGCGGTCGGGGAAGTGGTACCCGATGTCCCTCTGCCCGGCCGCACCCAGCAGGGCATCCATAACGGCATGAACCAGCACATCGGCATCGGAATGGCCCTCCAACCCCCGGTCAAACGGCACGCTCACCCCCCCGAGAATCAGGGGTCGCCCGGCTACCAGCCGGTGCACATCATAACCAAAACCGACCCGTACACGGGAAGCACCGCCAGCACATTTCCTCTTTTTGTTGTATAAAGTGATCGCTTTGGGAACTGCCAGGTATATAAAAACGAATATCATCAGCACAAAAAAAATCTCGAGCGGTTTCACATTTATCTCCCCGTCAGTTACCTGAAAAAATATATCTTAACTTAAGTACGTAACTAACGCATTAAGTGCGTAACCAACGCAACCACTGGGGTGGTGCGTCTACGACCTCTCCCACTGCCGGAGCAGCGCTTCCGCCACAGCCAGATCCTCGGGTGTGGTGATCTTGATATTCCGGTAGGAGCCGGGCACCAGCTTGACGCGGTAACCCAGGGCTTCTACGAGGGAGGCATCGTCGGTGGCCGTAATTTTTCCCACTTCCGCCCTCAGGTGCGCTTCCCGGAGCAGGGAAAGCCTGAAGGCCTGAGGGGTCTGGGTCAGCCACAGGGACTCCCGGGGCAGGGTGCGCACGACAAAACCGTCAGCCCCCACTTCCTTCACCGTGTCCTTTACCGGTACCGCGAGAGTGGCCGCCCCCCAGCGCATGGCCTCGGAAGCTACTGTCACCAGCTCCTCCACGCCCACCAGCGGCCGGGCACCGTCATGGACGAGCACTATTTCCGCCTCCGGAGGCAGGGCCTCCAATCCCCTGCGTACGGAATCCTGCCGCCGCTCCCCGCCGGGAACTACGGCCAGCAGCTTGCGGCAGCGCCATTCCTGACGGGCCAGCCGGGACGCACGGGTAATTTCACTTTCGGCCACGACCAGAATATAACCTTTAACAGGTACGGCCTCCTCAAAAACCAGCAAGCTCCGGGCCAGGACAGGTAAGCCGGAAAGGGGCAGGAACTGTTTATTTATTCCCTGCCCCATCCGAACGGAACGTCCCGCAGCAACCACAATGCCAAAAATATTATCCAAGGGCGTTCACCCCGTTGTACCGCACATTTTGTGCCTCCTGCCGCTGTTCCTGCCGCGGGCGGGCAAAAATCATCCGGCCGGCCGCAGTCTGCAAAACACTGGTTACCAGCACACTGATGGTTTGCCCCATATATTTTTTACCGCCGTCCACCACGATCATGGTGCCATCATCAAGGTAACCCACTCCCTGACCGGCCTCCTTACCATCCCTCACCACCTGCACGGTCATTTCTTCTCCCGGCAAGACCACCGGTTTAATGGCGTTGGCCAGTTCATTGATGTTGAGCACCTTCACGCCGTGAAGCTCGGCCACCTTGTTCAGGTTAAAATCGTTGGTCATTATTTTGGCACCCAACCGCTGTGCCAGCTTCACAAGCTTGGAATCTACTTCGGCCACATCGTCAAGACCCCGCACATTGTCTATAATCTGTACCTTCACAGGGGAATTCTTACGCATCTGGTTTAAAATATCCAGCCCCCGGCGGCCACGGTTACGCTTCAGCACATCCGGAGAATCAGCGATATGTCTGAGCTCCTCCAGTACAAAGGCAGGGACTAAAAGAGTACCTTCGATAAAACCGCTTTCAACCAGGTCGGCTATGCGCCCGTCTATGATTACACTGGTATCCAGCAGCTTGTAATTTGACTGGCGGTTTTCCAACCGGGAAGCCTTTTCCCTGCCGAACCGGGGAAAATTGCTGAACAAGCCGAGCAATTCCTCCCGCTTCTTCACGGCCACGCTCATGCCCAGATATGCTAAAAGCAGCGTACCCAGGATCCAGATCAACCTGCCTACAGGTCCCAGAACGAAAAGAATTGAACCTAATAAATTAGCAATTATGAGTCCAATAATCAAGCCTACAGAACCTATAACAAGGTCCTGGGTGGGTGTCCTGGAGAGACGCTGTTCCAGGAAAGAAGTCAAGCGCAGCGCCCCGCGAATAATAGGAGAAGCCAGCAACAGGCCCAGAACCAGCCCCACCAGTGTGCTAAGGGCAAGGATACCGAACTTCAGCTGGGGTAAACCGGCTGGAAGGGAAAATAAACCCCTGTCCAGGGTGAGTAAGCCCGCATAAAAGCCGGAGGCTGCAAAAAGCATGATCAGCAGAAAAAAAATAATGCGCCTGAGCAGTTTCATCACCTCCCTTTCTCTTTCTTTTCTCTTATTTGCATTATTATTTACACCACTGACACTTATATTATAGTCCCCTGGGACAACCACTTCAACTAAAAATTGGAGAATCTTACCTGCAATTTACCCGTAAAAAAGAAAACACGCCATGATAACCGGCGTGCATCAGGCAAATGCGCTGTCTACCAGAGACTGAGCCTTTTCTTCCTCCAGCTCGGTAGCCAGAGCCAGCTCACTGATTAGTATTTGACGTGCATTTTCCAGCATTTTTCTCTCCCCGGAAGAAAGGCCTTTTTCCTTTTCCCGTTTGGCCAGGTTGCGTACCACTTCGGCTACCTCGTATATATCACCGCTGCGCATTTTTTCCAGGTTGGCTCTGTAGCGCCGGTTCCAGTTGGTGGACATGGCGGTGCTTTTTCCCTTGAGAATACTGATTACCTTGGGAACGCTCGCCCGGTCGATAACTTCCCGCAGGCCAACCTCCCGGCAGTTGGAGATGGGAATCATTACCTTCATATCACCTACGGGTAAACGCAAAATATAATACTGCTTCTTCTCTCCGAGGACTTCTTTTTCTTCAATAGCTTCGATGATCCCTGCCCCGTGCATGGGGTACACGACTTTATCACCAACTTTAAACAACGCCGGACCCCCTTAAAACAAAACTTTACACTGCCATTATTATAGCACGGACACAGCTTCTTGTCAAGAAACTATAATTTTAGCATAGCTACCATACGGTGTCAACAGCAATTTTGGCAACTTGTCGTCGGACTGTGATATTGTCACCCTGTAAGCGGTCTGAGAAAATGTCACCAT
>NZ_JBNATZ010000025.1:0-16783 GCF_049701015.1 Desulfofundulus sp. | reverse complement strand
TTAACAGGCAACCCGAATAAATCCTTATAAATGACTCCCAGTACTTTAAAATCCTGGTGCAGGGGGCCGACGGCCTCAAGTTCGCCAACCAGTTCAGCTGTTACAAAAATCCCCCTGGCACGGGAGTTCTCCAGCTGGTATCTAAGCTTGTCGCCCCTGGAACGGGGGTCGATAGGAACCAGGACCGCACCGGTAGCGGAAGCCGCCCAGAGGGCGTAGACGAATTCCGGGTGGTTGCGCATCAGTACTGCGAACGTGTCACCCGGCCCGATTCCGTTATCTTTGAGCACCCTAGCCATTTTGCAACCGTTCACAAAGATATCCTTGTATGTCAGTACTTCTTCCGGATACTCACCGTATTCAAAGATTAAAATTTCTTTATCGGGTTCTCTTTCGACGACCTCCTCAATGTGGCGGGCCAGCGGAAGCAGGTTGACGGAACTCATCATGTTCGCCTCCTTACAGTTACCTGGGCAGGTTGTATTTTTCGCACACGGTCGGGTACAGGTCGTGCAGGGGCTTGAGTAAAGGCAGCAGTTTCATTACCTTGGACATGGGGCCCTTTGAGACAATCAGTCTCCTGGCCAGAGCAGCGGGTAACGTAAGTTCCTTCAACCAGAATTTATGGGCGGTATCGCCGGAAAGGGTCATTTCAACGTCGGCCTTTAAATCCTGGTTGCCTGTGAACACGCCATCCGGAGTGACCCAGAGCGTACCTTCAGGGTCAGATAAATTGTACTTAACGGTCAGTCCCGACTCCTTAAACTTTTGCCCGTTTTCAGGGTGCTCGATCAACTGCTTCCATAACCCTCCAAGGACTTCGTACATCTGCGCGGTATCTTTAAAAACCGCCATTCTCAAAACCCTCCTTTGTTTATTCAACTATTTCCACAGCTACTTAACGGCCTCAAAAATATGGATGACCATGGCCGCTTCCTCGTACCCGATGTTCCCGCCGCCATTTTCCGTAAGTCCTATCCGGGCACCATCCACCTGGCGGCTTCCAGCCTCTCCTCTCAGTTGAGTAACTATTTCATAAATCTGGGCCAGACCGGATGCACCAACAGGATGTCCCCGGGATTCCAACCCCCCGGAAGTGTTCACGGGTATCCTGCCGCCCAGCCTGGTGGCGCCGGTTTCCGAAAAAATCCCCCCCTCCCCCGGCGGGCAGAACCCCAGGACTTCCAGCTGGTGCAGTTCACCAAAGGCGGTGGCGTCGTGCAGTTCGGCCACATCAATATCCTCCGGACCCAGCCCGGCCATCTGATAGGCCTGCCTTGACAGGCGTTCCCCGATATCAACGCCGTCAACCGGACGATCCTGACCGGAACCCGGTACCGAGGCAAGGATTTTGACCGGGCGGGCTCCTGTCATTCTTTTCAGAAAATTCCCAGAACAGAGGACGGCAGCGGCAGCACCATCGCCTACGGGTGAACACATGGCCCTGGTGAGGGGATAGGAAACCAGCGGTTCTGCGAGGACTTCCTCTACAGTCATATTTTTTTGGATTTGGGCCAGGGGGTTGAGGCTCCCGTGAAAGTGGTTCTTGGCGGAAATCACCGCCAGCTGCCTCTGGGTACTGCCGTACCTGGCCATGTGCCAGCGGGCTGCTGCGGCATAGATATCCATGAAAATGCTGCGGCCACGACCGGGTTCATCCAGGTTTGTTTGATAGCCGGACAATTTGTCCAGCTCTCGCAAGAGGTTGATCTGCTCGGCACTTTTCTCCACATCCATACACGAAGCGTATGATTTTAAAGAAAGTTCTTTATTTTCATGGGAAATCTTCTCGACCCCCAGGGCCAGGGACACATCGTAGGCCCCGGCCGCAATACCCAGGTATGCCAGGTGAAAGGCAGTTGAGGCTCCAGCACAGGCGTTTTCCGTATTGATGATGGGAATTCCCTGGATACCCATGGACCTTAAGATCACCTGACCCCGGATGGAGTGCTGGTTTTCGAACATCCCCCAGAACGAATTGGATACATAGGCGGACTGGAATTGATTCTTATCCAGGCCGCAATCCTTGAGGGCCAGGTTGACCGCTTCTGCAGCCATTCCTTTTATGGTTGCCGCGGGGTATTTGCCGAAACGGATCATGCCTACCCCGATCACATAGACATCACGCATCATGTCCCCCTCCCGCTTTATATTTCTGAGCGACTTTAGGACCATACTTGTCGATCACATCGGCCATTTCCATGATGACCTCGTAAAGGCGTTCCTCAGATTCCGGCTCAGTATCCCATCTGATATATCGGACTTCCTCCCACCACCTGCCGGCGGCTTTGAAGGCCGGTTTTCCGCTGCCGGCAAAAGCCAGGAAATGGGTGGGGATGGTTCTGAACATGGTGTTGATGTGATCTTCGTAAGAAAATTTTCTATTCATAATCTCCCTGCTGTACCAGACCAACTCTTTACATGGGCCCACCGATATCCCCATGATGGAACTGGCACCCGGCAAATAGCCAAGGGCTGCCGCCGCACTGCCGGTGGAGCCCTGTACCCTGTTGTCGACATTGTGATGCCACGCCGCCGCTGCCGCCCAGTCGCAGGCGATACTCAAGTCGAGTATTTTCCAGTTACACGACGGGCCTCCTCCTACCAGCCCCTGCCCCCTGTTCTCCCTGGCAAAGGCATTGAACTCTTTGCAGGTCGGAAAACCGCAGGCACCACAGTTCCAGGCCATTTCCGAAACGGTGGCATCGGTCCCGAACAGGACCAGGACTGGCGGGTGGCCGGCGTCGTAAGATCCCTTGATCGTTTGGTAATCCCAGGCTACAAACTGGGAGATCTTTGCCATGACCCCCAGTAGTTCGATGATGGGAACCAGGTCTTCCCCGGTGACAATTTCGGCCTGCAGCTTGACCCTGCCCGTGGTCTGTGGGGCCTTGAAGGCAGCCTGCACCATACTTCTGGCCACGTCCAGGAGGTGCTCCTGGGCGGCCAATCTGCCGTCATACCTTGCCATCGTTACTTCTCCTCCTCTGGCTTCGGGATCCATTTCCGGTAGTCAAAGGTTGTAACCGTACGGGGGGTAATATACTGCTTCCGTGCACTTTCAAGTACCCTGGCCATGTTGATGAGATGGTAGTCGGGGTTGATATCGACATACGGGTTCTTGGCCAGGGTAGCCACCAGTATCCCGACAACCACCCCGGAGTTCCCGCAATAACCCAGCTTCAGACCGGCCAGCCCGATACTGGTAAAGGGTCTGGCGTCTACGAAAAGCCTGGCCGCCATCCACAGAGCTGAGCCAACGGCAAAGCCCAGGTCACTTACTCTTGCAGTACAGAGGGGACCCCTGATCAAGGTCTCCGAGCGGCGGTCGGTGGCGTCCACCATCCCGTACCGGGTTTTTTTCCTCTCGTAAAAATAGCTGCAATCCGGCTTGCCCCCGCACATCCCACAGCCGGCGTCCAGGGGGTTGTCTTCCGCCATCCGGGACCCCAGGAAGATCACGGCGTCGGATTCCCTGGCCATAACCGCCTCGTACTTGAACATATCCTCCCAGGCTTTGTTAGTATAAGCCAGCTCTTCCACTTTCCGAGCGATTTGCTCCTGCACCTCCTGCCCGTAAACCAGTTCCGCCTCGATATGGGAAACACCGCCGGCGAAGGGGGCAGTCAGAGCCGCGTTGATCATCAACCTTGCCGCCAGCAAAGTCCCTTCCCGCCTCCGGAGGTCCTGGGGAGAATACGGAGGGTACTCGTAAAACGATTCCCTACCGTTAAAATCTTCGTGTTTCTTCAACCTCAACACCCCTCCAGAATGTTAATAATATTTCTACAATGGTTAAACTCGCAAAAAGCATTCCAGTTAGTGAACCAACATCCACACTGCAAAAGCTTACAGGGACAGGCAAAAAAGACACACCCTGCGGTCCAGCGGGCCTCACCTGTTGCAGGTGTTACGAACTGTTGCACCATACTGCAACAACAGCCGCAGGCAAGTCCAATAAATAAGAATCCCGGCTGAACCGGGACTCTTAGCAAGGTTGCCAAATATGTAAACCTCACCGGTAAGCCGGGGAGGGGGGACAACAGCCTGCGTCTACGTGATATGTTCTTTTTTGAGGCCGTACTTTCTTATCCGCCGGTACAATGTAGTGCGGTTTATCCCAAGTATTTCCGCGGCCCTGCTCAGATTTCCACCGGCTTTCCTGATCGCATTTACAAGGATTGCTGTTTCCGCGTTTTGTTCTGGATGCGCTGCAACGCTCTTGGGTATTAATTGATAAAACAGCCCGGCGGTTAAAAGGTCATCATCCGCCAGACCGGCCAGACGTTCAATAGTATTTTTCAATTCCCGCACATTGCCCGGCCAGTGATAAGTCAGGAAAGCCTGCATTAACTCCTCTTCGAATACATAACAGCGGCCGCTCTTGCTGCGCACAACGTCTAAAAAGTATTTTGCCAGCAGGGGGATGTCCTCCCTGCGTTCGCGCAAAGGAGGGACCGTAATCGTAATGCCTGACAACCTGTAGTACAGGTCTTCGCGGAAGGTCCCCTCCCGGATCATGGCCCCCAGGTCCTTGCTGGTAGCTGCCAGCACCCTTACATTGACGGAGGTTGGACGAACAGAGCCGAGCCTGTACACACACCCTTCCTCGATGACCCTCAACAGCCCCACCTGAAGTTCGAGCGGAGCGTCTCCAATCTCATCCAGGAAGAGAGTCCCACCATCAGCCTGTTCAAATCGTCCCGGGTAACCGCGCCGCGAGGCTCCGGTAAAGGCTCCTTCCAGGTATCCGTACAATTCACTGGCCATCAGTTCCTTTGGCACGGCACCGCAGTTTACGGCAACAAAGGGCCCGGCGGCGCGGCTGCTCTTTTCATGAATCATCCTGGCGAAAACCTCTTTACCGGTTCCGGTTTCCCCGGTTAAAAGCACGTTCAGTTCTGTCCTGGCAGCCTTTTCAGCCAATTCCAAAGCCGACAAGAAAACAGGATCGTTTCCGATAACTTGCCGGGATAAGTTCTTTAATACAGGACCGTCGCAGAGGTAAAAATGAGAGGCGTTTTGAGAAGGGCAGTTTTTACGTCTATTGTTTCTATTGTTCAGGATGTGCCTGGCGAGCTCAGCTTCAATCAAACGGGCCACCGCTGCCACCCAGCCCATGGCGTGCAGGTTTACCCTGTCGGAAAAGCCGGTCAAATCTACCACCCCGGCAACATCCCCCGTCTGTGGGTTAAAAATCGGAGAAGCGGCACAACAGTATGGATGCCAGGTATATGCATAATGCTCGTAACCGTTAAGATACACGTTTGTCTTTTCGATCAGGGCCATGCCGATGGCATTGGTGCCCACGCCTTCTTCGCTCCACAGGGCATCTACCATAAAGTTGTGTCTGACCGCCAGTCTTTTTAGCCCGGGGTTGGGTGTTTCCACATAAAGAAGCACTCCCTGAGAATTGCTGAGCGCGAGAACACAATCACACATCAACAACAAATTGCCAAAGTATTTAAAATAAGGCTCCGCGATTTTTAACAGAAGCTTTTCCAGATCATTCCTAGGACGGGTGGGAACTGCCGGTGCGGCATCGATAAATGAATCCACTCGATAGTTGCGCGACCTCAGCCATGAACCGATCAGAGACGGGTGAAGCTGGGCTGAGTGTAAGTTTCCCTTTTCGAACAGGTCTCTGGCCTGTCGCTGGGTGTTGAAGGTGACAAAAGCCATTTCTATTCACCTCCATTCAACTAAGCTTATAGTTGAATGTTCAGAAAATTGTACCTAGTTTCAATTATATATCGCTTGCTCTGATTATCAAAACACTTTTTTGTGAGTGACATTAATATCTATGTGGCTTCCAGTCGTCAAAAATTTCTCGTTAGCTCAAAAAAACCGGTACCCGCCTGAATTACCCCGCGGTCGCTTTATAGCGCCGCCTCACAAAAAGGAGAAATATGGTTGCGTAAGCTATGGCCAGCAACGACCCACTGATCATACCGGGAATCTGGTCGCGGGCCATAGGCACCGAGGCTACCACCACCAGCAGGAGAAACAGGGACAGATAGGGGAGATAGGGATAACCCGGTACGGTAAAGGGTGCTCTTAACCGGGAGAATTTGTGGCGGAAGCGAATATAGGTCACTGTGATCACAGCCCAGTTAAAAAGAGATATAAAGCCGCTGGCACTGGCAACATAGAGAAATACCTTCTGCGGGAGTAAATAAGCAAGAAGGACGGCGATGCTCAAGAAAATGCTGCTCGCGGCCAGCGCCCGGACAGGTATGCCCCGCCGGTCTGTTTTTAATAAAAATCCAGGAGCCTCATCTCTTTCGGCCAGGGACTTGAGCATTCGGGTTACTCCGAACATGGTGGTATTCATGCTGGAAAGCACCGCTGTAAGTATGATGGCGTTTAGCAGGTGACTCCCGAAAGGGATGCGCAACTTTTCGAGAACTGCAACAAAGGGACTTGAATTAACCGGAACGGTGAACCAGGGTAAAATACCTACCAGCACGAAAATGGCGCCGGTATATAAAAACGTTACGGTCAGGCCTGTACCAACGATAGCACGCGGTATGGTAAGCCTGGGGTTGGCTGCCTGTGCCGCCGTCATACAGACCACCTGGATGCCGGAATAAGCAAATATAACCAGAAGGAGAGAGGCAAAAATTCCTTTTGCACCCCGGGGAAGAAATCCCCCGTAGGCAAAATAATTAACAGTTCCAGCCGGTACCCGGCCGGGCCAAAGCCCGGACAAGGCACTTAAACCGACCAGGATAAATAAAAATAAGGCCATTATTTTTATGCCCGAAAACACTCCTTCAATCCGGGTGAAACCGCGAATATCCAGCAGGTTAATACCGGTTATGAGCACAGAAAAGAACAGGCTGAACAACCACAGCGGCCACCCGGGAAACCACCAATGCACCAACAGAGCAGAAGCCGTTACCTCCGTCGCCATGCTGAGCACACCTGAAGACCAGTACATCCAGCCGGTGACAAAACCCATCAGGGGACCCAGATAGCGGTTGGCATAGTCACTGAAAGCCCCTGTGGAAGGCCATGCAGCCTCCATTTCGGCCAGGTAAAGCATCACCGGGATAACCACCAGTGCACCGGCCAGGTAAGAAAGTACTGCAGCCGGCCCGGCTATGCGCACGGGAACCCCGCTGGCCACAAAAATACCGGCACCAATAACGCCGGCCAGCCCAATCATAATGATTTCCATTGTGCCTATTCTCCTGGCTGACACTCCCGGCCGGGCTGGCCTCGTAGCGGAAGCCAGTTCCATATCGAGGGCCAGTTCCGCCGATATCTCCTCATTTGCCCCGGCTTCTGTTTCAGACCGGTGTAGTTTTTTTCCGCTCAAAAAGCTCACCCGCCCTCAGCGATTAGTCATTCCTTCCCGCTGGTGTATAGAATTCATCCCTCACTCAAAAAATAGAATTACCCGCAGGGGAAAAATCTATCCACCGGGAGGTATTATAAGTGACTACGGAACCCGTAACAGTGTATACCACTCCAACCTGACCCCACTGCCGTACGGTGAAAGAGTTTCTTTCCCAGAAGGGCGTTAAATTTACAGAGAAAAACGTAGCGGAGGACGAACTTGCCCGCAACGAAATGGTGCGAAAAACCGGACGGCTTGCTGTACCCACCATTACCGTGGGGGAACGGGTAGTGGTGGGGTTCAACCGGGGTGAACTGGAAAAGTTGCTCCACTAGTTCGTCAGGTCGACCAGGGTGAAAAACTTCTCAGAACAACTAGAACGGGAAATAGAAGGCGGTGGCTGTTCCATAATTGTGAGAAAAGCACAGGAACACCACCGCCAATCCACATTCAGAATCCTCCCTCTCCTGCCCACCCATTTTCTTCTTCCAGGATTACGAGCGGAATAGATTTCAAGACTTCCACTCCATATCTGCCGGACACACGAACAGTTATCACCGCCTGTCCCAAATCCACCGGAGCCGTAAAAGCGGCAGTTGCCATGCCCCGGACATCAGTAACGGCCAGTGCCGGTTCTACGTTGAACGCTCCACCAGAAATATCCAGCGCAGGGTCAACATTGTTGCAAGCCACCTCAAAAAAGACCAGGGCCCCCCGTACAGGCCGGTTGTAACAATCCCTCACCTCGACAGTCAAAAGATACGCCGCTCCGGGAGCAAGGACATACGCTCCGCCAGGTCCTTTCACCTCCGGACTGACCAGGATGCTAACCTTGTCCGAATAACTCCCTGCAGACCCAATTTCTGCTGCCTCAACCGGAAACGCCATGCAGAGTAACAACATCCCCAGTCCAAGTGCAAGAAGAAAAATAGTTTTCCTCATTTTATGCACCTCCTTTTAATAACTCTTATGCTTCGACATAGCCCAACGTGCAGTGAAAAAGGATTCCTGTAAACCGGGTCTCCAGCCTGTAAAAACAGCGGGCCGGGATGACCCGGCCCCTCATTCGCAAAATGTTTGTTTTTCAGACAGGTGGCAGGAATTTCTTTCTTGACAACGAAGTAAAAGTTTAGAACTGGTTATTCTTACCGGAGAGGTCCTGCGACATGTTTGGAGAAACATTAACCCGGGCATTGCTGGCACTGCCCGTACAGGACTTGCCTGAAAGCATTGTTATGGCTATGGCCGTTTTTGCCCTCCTGGGCCTGCACTTAAATGGAAAAAGATTGCAGCAGTATCCCTTTTACAAACAGTCACCAATCTGGTGCGTCTGTTGCCCATTACCTTCAGCATGCACACAGTGATCTTGACCATTTCACTCGCAATTTACACCAGGATAGTCACGGGTGCTAAGCTCAGCAGGATATTCCTGGCCACTATTGCCCTTCTTCTCTCCTCACCGCCTGCCTGTACAGGCATTCTTTCTCCTTTTTCGCTTCTTCGAGGCCGCACTCCCAATAATCATAACCCAAAACGCAGCGGCGATACTTACACCAGTTGCAAAAGGTATGGGTGATCTGAGCCCGGTTCATATCCTTCGCCTTTATCATTGATCACCAACCCCCTCACTGTTCAAGTTTCCCCAAAGCGTTTCCATGCGCCAAACCAACAGTGTTCACACAACCATATTCACGAGGTGTAACACTTATGATTGGGGCTACCAGCCCTCAAAATTAAATGCCTCACCCGCCGGCCGAACCAGAACTGCTTGTCCCTATACCGCAACTGCCACCCTTGATGCGCACGGCACAGCCGGTAATCAGCTGGCTCACATCCCGGCTCTGACACTGGGGACACGTAACCCTGTCCCTTTCATCAATCCCCACCAGCACGGTAAATTTATGGCCGCAACTGTTACATTTGAAATCATAGACAGGCATCTACCTCACCTCACATAAAAGAGTAATCGCTCCGTTCGGACAGATGAGAATACATTCTTCACATTCCCGGCACAACACAGGGTCGATTGTCGCCACCCTGGCGTCAACAGTTATGGCTGCATAGGGACAGACGTAAGCGCAAACTCCACAGCCGGCACAGAGATCTTTCACTACATAGGCAGGCATGGAAAGTAATGCCCCCTTTGTTGCTACTATACTATAAAAATATTTTCGCTTGCAATATCCATTTCAGGTTAATACTTTAGCCCGCGTCTTAAATAAAGATAAAAAGGGGCTAAAACCAAAAGGCCGTCCTCTTCTCAGCAAAGGTCGGAGCGTTTAAAAAGCTGAATGAAATTCAAAACAAACTGTAATTCCTTCTGGGTGAGGTTGCAGACCAGGTTCAACACCGACTGCACATTGGGATGCATAAGCAATTCACGCAGTTCCGGGTTCATTAAACTGAGCATTTGATCCACTGCACCCGGCTCCATAATAAAATAGCACGGGGAAACCCCCATTACCTCGGAAAGTTTTTCCAGAGTCTTTAAAGAAGGTTGTACTTTCCCCTGTTCGATCTGCCCAATTAGCCCGGCCGTGACCCCCGCGAGATTTGCAAGCTGCGCCTGCGTAAGCCCGTACTCCTCCCGGAGGGCCTTTAATTTATGACCCAGAGAACCTTCCTGACCCATAATGGAAGTGGGGGGTACTCCCAGAGCGTCAGCAATACGCTTCAAAGTACTTAAAGCGGGGTAAACGGTACCACGTTCAATTTCACTCAAGTAAGAGAGGGAAATACCCGCCCGGCTGGCCAGTTCCTGAAGTGAAAGATTTTTTTCACTGCGCATGATACGAATTTTATCACCCAGAGAAAGGCCACTGTCCGTAACATCGCCTTCTATGAGCTGTGCCCTGGATACATTCAGGGCTGCAGCCAGCTTCTCAATGGTTTTTAAAGAAGGGCGCTTCGAACCCCGCTCAATTTCGCTCAAATACGACAGGGAAAGATTGGCCCGCCGGGCCAGGTCCTGTAATGTATATCCTCGCTCTTCCCGCAGGGCACGGATTTTTTCCCCCTTGATCATCATCCGCAACACTCCCGAATCAAATTATACTATTATCCTACTATACTTTTACTAAGCAGTCAATGTATGATAGAAAGGTAATGACATAAAAATAAGTAATCCACCGGCTCTACTCCGGCGGAAGGTTGAGAATCTTCTCCATAATCTCCCGGAATACCGGGGCAGCCGTTTCCCCTCCGCTTTCCCCCTCCTGAACCAGAACCGTCACTATGTACCGGGGATCCTGCAGGGGGGCGTAACCGGTAAACCAGGCATTTACTTTATCCTGTCCATCCAGTTGCGCAGAACCGGTCTTCCCGGCACTACCATAACCCGGGACGTAAGCCTGACGGCCCAACCCTTCCGTAGTCACAAGTTGCAACATCTGCTTGACCTGGGCGGCAACGGATGCTGGAACAGCCCTGTGACTGGGCCCCCGGGGGAAAGAACGGGTAACCTGGCCGGCATCGTTTCTCAACTCACGGACAAGACGCGGCTGTACATAAATACCCTCGTTAACAATAACATTCATCATGGCCGTAATCTGAACCGGAGTAGCCAGTACCGGTCCCTGACCCAAACTGCTATTGACCAGGTTGTTGGGTGCGGCAACCAGCTGCCAGTTCTGACGCTCATCGGGTGGTACAGGATATCCCGTAACTGTCTGGTTATCCAGCCCGAAACGCCTGGCGTACTCGATGAGTCTCCCCGCCCCCAGCTTTAATCCCACCCGGGCAAATACCGGGTTGCAGGATTCCGCAAAGGCCCGGCTAAAACTGATGACACCGTGACCGGGAGCATACCAGCAGCGTACGGGCTGGTCCAAACTCCCGCGGCAATTAAACTCGCTTTCAGGTTTTACAATTCCTTCCGCCAGAGCAGCAGCCGCCACCACTACCTTGAATACCGAACCCGGGGTGAACAGAGCTGTGGTCTTGTCGGTAAAGGTTCCTTTTTCACCTGCAGCAAGGTATTCAGGCAGATAGCGGGGGCGGGGGTCATAAACGGGGCGGCTGGCCAGGGCCAGAATGTCCCCGGTATGGGGCTCCATAACCACTACAGCTCCTTTTTTAATCCGCCGGTCCACTACTTCCTCAACCACCCGCTGGATCCTGGCATCCAGGGTGGTAACCAGGTGTTGCCGTCCCGGATCCTCCGACTGCAGATCAACAGCAATACCCAGTCCCGGTATGGGCCTGCCCGCGGCATCAACGAACAACCGGGCGGAACTCCTGGGCCGCGTTCCCTTCAGTTCGCTTTCATAGTATTTTTCCAGACCGGCCTCACCGATCCAGTCGTTTAAGCTGTACTTTTTGTGGTTCTGGCCACTCAAGTATTGTAACGCTTCCATTGACTGGACCCTTCCCAGATACCCGACCACCGCGGCAGCCAGGGGCGTGGGGCCGTAGCGAAAATGAACCGGCAAAACAAGAATTCCTGGCCACTGGTGCTCCCGGATATTTTTTGCCTGACCTGGAGTGAGCGGAAAGGGTAAATAAGATGGCTGTCCCTCAAAATATGGGGTTATTTTTTCTACCGGCACTCCCAGAATGCTGGCCAGGGAGGTGACAACCTCCCGTCTGTCCCTGATCAACTCCGGGAAAACCACCACCCTGTTGGCATCAAAACTACCGGTCAAGGGCTGTAGATGCCGGTCCAGGATTTCTCCTCGGGAATATTCTTCCAGAATTACCGACCGGGTGCCCCTTTCCAGGGCCAAGAAAGCATACTCACTTCCCCGCTCCAGCTGAATAACAGCGAGATGGAAAATTAAAAGGGCAAAACACAACAAGAAAAAGAGGAAAAGGGTCCGTTTACGCCTCTCCTTCACAAGTTCCACATCCTGTGCCACTTTTATCCAATAGAATGGCCAGGAGAACTAATTATTATACTCCTCACGCCGGCGCAAAAGAGCCCATGGTTGCACGGGGCGGGGAACAGGCATATAAACTCTTTGCCTTGGGTGAGGTGCCGCCTCAACCGGGTTCATATCTTCATCATATAAAGCATTCAAGGTAAAAGAGAAGATATGCCCACCGGGAAGCAGCACTTCCAGCTCTTCACCCCGGGCAAAACGGTTCCTCTGTTCCACCAGGGCCAGCCCCCTGTCGGGGTTATAATCCCGTACCACACCAACAAAAGTATAGGGGCGGTGATAAATGGAGTCTACCGCACCCTGAGCCGCTTTCACCGGGGCACCGGTGAAAAAACCGGTGGTATACTCCCGGTGGCTGACCTTGCCCAGTTCTTCCAACCACCGTTGTTGAACCTGATAGCGGGCTGGATCCACCCGGCAGGCATCCAGGGCCTGCCGGTAAACACTAACCACTGTAGCCACATAGTGCAGGCTTTTTACCCGACCTTCAATCTTTAAACTATCAACCCCGGCCTCAACCAGACTGGGAATATGCTCTAAAAGACAGAGATCCCTCGAACTTAAAATGTAGGTGCCCCGGGCATCTTCCTCCACAGGAAAGTACTCGCCCGGCCGTTTTTCTTCCACGAGAGCGTAGCGCCAGCGGCACGCCTGGGCACAATCTCCCCGGTTGGCATCCCGGCCGGTCATGTAGTTGCTCAACAGGCACCGCCCGGAATAGGAGATACACATAGCCCCATGGACAAAAACTTCCAGGGGAACCTGCACCTGCCGGCGAATTTCACGGATTTCCTCCAGGGAAAGTTCCCTGGCCAGGACAATCCTGGCCACTCCCTGCTCCTGCCAGAAACGGGCAGCCATCCAGTTGGTGGTATTGGCCTGCGTGCTCAAATGAACCGGTAACCCCGGAGCTATTTCCCGCACCAGGACCAGTACACCGGGATCAGAAACAATCACAGCGTCCACTCCCATTTCCGCCAACTGCCGCAAGTATGCGGGCAGGTCAACCAGATCCTGGTTGTGGGCAAAGATGTTCACCGCGACATAAACCTTCACACCGCGGGCATGAGCGAACTTCACGCCTTCAGCCATTTCTTCCAGAGTGAAATTACCCGCCCTCTCCCGCAGGCCAAACCTTTTCCCACCCAGGTATACGGCATCGGCGCCGTAAATTATGGCTGCCTTCAGTTTTTCGAGGTCTCCGGCCGGAGCCAGGAGCTCCGGGACAACCATACGTGAATCACCTTCATTCAGACCCTGCTTTAACGGAGGTACTTTCTCTTATTAGCATTATGTTCAGCCAGCGTACTTGCAAAAGCATGAGTACCGTCGGGCCTGGCCACATAATAGAGATAATTTGTCCTGACCGGTTGCACTGCGGCCAGCAGGGAGGCTTCCCCGGGACAGGCTATGGGGCCTGGAGGAAGACCTCTGTTCAGATATGTGTTATAGGGGGAATCCACCTCCAGGTCCTTATAGTACAGTTTTGCCCTTTGACTGCCCAGGGCATACTGTACCGTGGCATCGACCTGCAAGGGCATGCCCCGCTTTAAGCGGTTTAAAATAACTCCTGCTATTAAAGGGCGCTCCCGGTCCACACGGGCTTCCCGCTCTACCATGGAAGCAATGGTCACCGCCTGATGCAGTGTCAGACCACTTTTTTCAACTTTCCGGTAATAATCCATCTCCTTTAACTTCTGGTTAAAACGTGATAACATCAGGTCGATAATTTCATGAGCGCTGGCGTTCCCCCCAACCCGGTAGGTATCAGGGAACAGATACCCCTCCAGCCGGTTTGGCCCCTTGGGAAGCCCCTGCAGAAAGGGATAATCGAAATTATCCCCGGCGGATGAAGTCAGAAAATCCTGGCGGGTTACCAGTCCCTCCCTATCCAGCAGCTCAGCTATCTGTTTCAGGGTAAACCCTTCAGGAACGGTAAAAATATACCCGCCTTCAGGCCCTTTAACCAGTTCGTTGACAATCTCCGGCAGGGACTGATCGGTGGAGAAGACATAAGAACCCGCTTTGAGCTTACCGTCAACACCTTTCAGGCGGGTGAAAAAATTAAAAAACCAGGCACTGTGCACCAGACCCTGTTCATAAAGGAGACGACCGATGCTACTGCTGGAAGCAGACCGGGGAATGGTGATGTAAATTGTCCGGGCGTGGCCGGAGGCAACCGGAAAGAACATCCGCAAAATGCTAATGAGCAAAAAAAGCCCTAGAACAGCCGTACCTCCGGCCAGCAACAGCTTTTTTTCCTTTAGTTTCACGAAACCTGACAGATTCTCCATTGTATTTACCTGCCCGCTTTAATTAACACATTATACAACAATTCACCTGCAGGGACAACGGCCCCTCAGAAAGCAGATTTTTCAGTTGGAGCCGGTTGAGGGGAAACATGAGGAGAACTGTCATTAGTTCCAGGAGGTTGCTGTCCCTGTGGAACCATGTCCCCACCCGTGTTTGACCCGGGAAGCTTTTCTGTAGTTTTTTGTTCCACCCCGCCTACGGGTGTTTTCTCAGTGGAATCATCTGGAACGGGCTTTTGGGGCTCCGGTTCGGGTTTCTGAACGGGCGAAGGATGAGGGACCACCGGTCCGGTACTTGGTTCCCTTGTACCTATAGCTACCACCTCATCCACCGGCTCATACAAACTATCCGCAAGCCGTTCAGTAAATAACCGGCCGTTTACCTTCACAACACGCTCTGTTACCACCCGGTAACCCCGGACACCTTTCTGCTTGACCACCTGTTCGCCCTTTTCCAGATTGGGGTCGGGTTCCCGGATAACCTTTGGCTCCAGAACCTCCGTTATCCGGCTTCGAAGTTCCACCGGTACCTTGAAGTCTGTATTTCCGTAAATTTTGAATGTCAGCCGGTTACCGTTAACGACGGAACGTATATAAATATAACTTTCAGTATTATTACGGAAGCGAAAATCAATAGCCCCGTAAACAACCGTAGCATCCCGGCCAATGGGAACATAGGTGACAGGTAGAGAATGATTGGTACGATCCAGTACTTCCAGGTTGGCCAGCAAAACCGCATTATATAGTGTAGTGCTAACCTGGCATACTCCCCCCCCGGGGCCGTCCACCAGCTGGTTATTGACAATGACCTTGGCATTTTTATAGCCGGCTTCCGAACTCCTGGGTCCAACCACTTTGTTAAAGGAGACCTCCTGACCCGGCGGGACGAGCAAGCCATCCAGAGCGGCTGCAGCCACCCGGATATTATAAGCCCGGTCCGTGTAGGAAGCATCAAAACTGGTGGTATAAGACGACAGAAGACCTTTTAGCCCCATCGCCCGGACCTCTTCCGTGGTAATCCGGGGCTTCACATGCACCATATGAAGCTGTACTTCGGGCTTTTTACCTGCGGAAAGGGCAGAGAGCAGATCCCGGTAGGCCTGTTCTTCATCCACTTTCATTCCATCGCAGCCCGGAATAATTTCAATGTGGTCATCGGGTAGAACGCGAAAGGCGGCATCCCGGGGTGGAGCAACAATCTCTTCAGCCAGAGCATCAAGTTTTTGGTCGAATTTCTGCCGGTTGAGGACCACAACCAGAGGAAGTTCATACCCTTCCTTCCTGATTTTCCATTGCCTGTACCACTGCAGCCACCATTGCACATCCCGGCCGGCCTGCGTAGCCCTGGTTAACATGGTTTGTACATCCAGACGCAGGCCAATTTCCAGTGGGGAAAAAGTACAGGTGCGATCCTGATAGTGAAAAACTACCGGAGTCTCATTAAGCTTTTCTGCCAGAGAAACCAGCTTCCGCCGGCAGGCCTCCCTGCTCATACCGGAAAGATCTATACCGGCTACCCGGACACCCGGCACAATCTGCTCACGGCCATAAACAGAGCTGGTACTGACAGCGCCAACCACCAGAAAAACACCAATTATAAAACCGACGATGATAAAATGAGTCCTCTTCATTTTCTCCCCCCTGTCTTAAGACGACATAAAGGGTTAAAAAGTTCCATCGCCAGCTTTTTATGTATTGGGAAACACAAGTTATACGGAGGAGCCGGTAAAGTTACCGGCATTAACTACTGAGGAAATAAAAAAGCTGGATGATCCAGGTACCCCTGTCCCCAGCTCTTTTCTACCTGTAACCCATCCTGTTCGCATCAGGAATCCTCACCGGCCACCATTTCCTCCCAGTAGTCAGCTACCTTTTCCCACTCCTCGTCATCTTCGATATCGACCAGGATTTCATTTCCGTCTTCATCTTTTTCAAACTTCAGGATGATGGCCTCGCCCTCATCAGCCGCCGCCTCATCATCACCAGTTTCTTCGAGAGGAAGCAAAACGGCATATTTTGAGTCGTCCAGATGTATAATGTCAATAACTTCAAAATCCTGCTCCTTGCCGTCTTCATCCACCAGTGTGACTACCTCTTCCAGTTCAAGCTCTTGTTCGGGCATACCCTTCACCTCTTTTTAACAAGTTGTGCCTATTCTATATCAAGAGCAACCTTTTTGTCAAGAAACAAGCAACTTTAAAAAATTTATCCGGGTCATTATGGTCACATAGAATATAAATTGAGCA
>NZ_JBNATZ010000024.1:12929-16855 GCF_049701015.1 Desulfofundulus sp. | reverse complement strand
GATACGGCACCAGTACCATATCCCCGAGAGGTTATCCACCAGTTTTCCTACGGGATCGCCTTTTTCAACCCTGCTACCCGTACCGGGGGAAATGGACTTTGCTCCCAGTTTTTCCACAGCCCCCATTTCTAATGCATTTCCAGGCTGCAACACTTCTTCCAACCCATCGATATGATTGCAGAACACCCCTCCCCGGGGCGCATATATAACGATACTTCTACCTCCGGTATCACTTTCTTCCGGAAGTATTTCCGCCACTGCTTCCCCGGCCCGTACACGCTCCCCGTCAGCTACCAGCAGTTTCAATTTACCCTTCCCCGGGGAGATAAGCAGTTGCTCCTCTTTAATCAACCAGCCAGAGGTGGTCACGGTACGAGAAACCTTACCCTCCTCCAGCCATTCCACCCTGACCAGGTGTGTTTCGACCAGATACCACGCGCTGGTTCCCAACCACCAGAGAGAAAAAAGAACCACCAGCGAAAGAATCAGGACGGAAAATATTTTTCTGGCCCGGAGCAGGGAAATCAACCCCTCACCTGCCAAAGTAGGAAGTAACTTGTTTTATTCGACGGTATACGGTATAAATCCTGCGCAAAACGAACGGTGCCTGACTTTAAAAATTAGTTGAGTTCCCGGCGTTCACCGGTGACCAGATAGATAACCGCTTCCCCGATGTTTGTAGCATGATCGGCAATCCGTTCCAGATAACGACTGACGTTCAGAAGATAGGCAGATTGCATTACAGTTTTGGGATCATCCACCATGCCGTTGATCAATTCCCGAAACATTGTGGCAAAAATATAGTCCACTTCATCATCGAGGGCACACATCTCCCTGGCCTTTTGAACATCACCGTTAACATAGGCATCGAGTCCATCTTTGACCATCTGCTGGGCCAGACGTCCCATCTGGGGAATATATTCCAGGCATTTTACCGTTAAGGGCTGCCCGCTTAAACACATGGTAGCCCGGGCGATATCCACCGCATGATCGGCCATCCGCTCCAAACTCAGAAGGATTTTGATACCAGTGATGGCCACCCGCAAATCCCTGGCCATGGGTTGCTGGGTGGCAATTAATTTCACGCATTTTTCCTCGATTTCCAGGTAGAGTTCGTCTATCATTTCATCACCCATAATTACCTGGGCCGCACTTGCCACGTCGAGCTTGACAAGAGATTGTACCGCATCATAAATGGCCTGCTCAACCAGGCTGGCCATCCGCAGGATATCCTGCTGGAGGTCTACCAGGGCTTTATCAAAGGAAGAACGGGGACTCACCGTCATCCCTCCTCCCGGAAGTTTTTCGTCCTTTACCCCAGCAGCCGCGGGGAACTGACAAGTGCAAAATACTAACCGAACCGGCCGGTAATATAATCTTCAGTCCTTTTATCCCTGGGACGCGTAAAGATTTCATCCGTCGCCCCCCATTCTACCAGTTCGCCGTTTAAGAAATAAGCGGTAATGTCTGAAATCCGGGCAGCCTGCTGCATATTATGAGTTACAATCACAATGGTGTAATCTTTTTTAAGCTGCTGAATCAGTTCTTCTATTTTGAGGGTGGAAATTGGATCCAGGGCGGAACTGGGTTCGTCCATCAGCAACACTTCGGGTTCTACAGCCAGGAGACGGGCAATGCACAGACGTTGCTGCTGTCCCCCTGAAAGGCCCAGGGCAGACTTAAATAAGCGATCCCGCACCTCATCCCACAGGGCCGCGTCCCGCAAGCTCCTTTCCACAATTTCATCCAGCAGCCGCTTATTCTTGATACCGTGAACCCTCGGACCGTAAGCTACGTTATCATAAACCGACATGGGAAAAGGATTCGGACGCTGGAAGACCATCCCCACCCTTTTGCGCAAGTCAACCACATCCACATCAGGAGCGTAGATATCCTGGCCATCCAGTAAAACCGTTCCAGCTATCCGCACTCCCTCGATAAGATCGTTCATCCGGTTTAAAGTACGCAAAAAGGTTGACTTACCACAACCGGAAGGCCCAATGAGAGCAGTGATCTGGTTTGCCTTTATATCCAGATTGATGTTTTTGAGAGCTTGAAAGTTTCTATAATAAAGGCTTAAGTCTCGTATGGAAATCTTTACCTCTTTCTCCATCGGGTACGCCCCCTGAGTCGTCTTGTTTGGTCAGTCGTCCATCCAACAGAATGTTTCAAGCAGTTTTTAACGGTATGCCGGTTCAGCCAGGGGTAGAGTGAAGTAAAACGAACTTCCCCTGCCAGGGGTGCTTTCCACCGCAATCTTACCGCCATGGGCGCGAATTATATGTTTTACAATGGCCAGCCCGATGCCAAAACCCCCCAATTCCCGGGAACGGGCCTTATCCACGCGGTAGAAACGTTCAAAAATACGGGGCAGGCTTTCAGCAGGAATACCAATACCTGTGTCCTCAACCTCCACCCTCAATTCACCTTCCAGCACCATGGCCCGAATGGTTACGCTTCCCCTGCGCGGCGTATATTTAATGGCGTTGTCAAGCAAATTAATCAACACCTGGGCCAGCATATCGGGATCCCCGTATACGCCGGGCAAATCCCGGGGCACTTCCAGGGAAAGGGTGAGCTCCTTCTCCTTAGCCTGGGATCGAAAAAGGGAAGCCACACGGCTGATAACATCTACCATATCCACACGCTGCCAGCGGTGAACCACCCGCCGTTCCTCAATTTTTGAAAGGTCCAGCAGATCATCGACCAGACGGATCAACCGTTCGGTTTCCTGACCCATTATTTCCAAAAAACGACAGGCGGTTTCTGGATCATTCAGGGCCCCATCCAGAAGAGTTTCCAGAAAACCCTTAATGGAAGTAAGGGGGGTACGCAGTTCATGAGATACATTGGCCACAAACTCTGTGCGCATCTGTTCCAGTTTTCTGCGCTCGGTGATATCTCGAAGGAGGACTACCACACCTCCAATTTCCCGACCGGTACCTTTTAAAGGAGTGGCATGCAGCCGGAAAATGCGCGAGTCAGAACCCACCCCGAAAATTTTCACTTCCTCAGTGATGGGTTTTTGTTTTTTCAATGCCTCTTGTAAAAGGTGCTCTACGTCATAGTTGCGTATAACTTCCAGGATCTTTTTGCCCAGACAGGTTTCCTGTCGCAGGTCAAAAATTTCCTCTACCACCGGGTTAATAAGAAGTACCCGCCCTTCCCGGTCCAGGGCAATTACCCCATCGGCCATACTGTCCAGAATGGCACGGACCCGGTTCCTTTCTTCCGTGATCAGGGCAATCGTACTCCGTAACTGGCGAGCCATATCATTAATGCTGCGGGCCAGTTCCCCTATTTCATCCTGGGTATAAATTCTCAGTTCCCGGTCCAGGTTACCCTGCGCCATGTCCCTGGCCGCAGCAATGATCGCATTCAACGGCCCGACCACCCTCTGGTATAAAAGCCAGGCCAGCATTACCGAAAGTGGCAGGACAATAAATAAAGCACCGGCCAGGCTGAGTCTTCTGGCAGCATAAAGCTGCAAGAGGGCAAAAAAGATGATCATCAAAAAAAAATAACTGACCACCGGCCGCCAGGAAATACCCCGCAGGAAATTGTTCTTCACCCTTTAAGGCACCTCCCGGAAACGATAACCCACCCCGCGAACCGTTTCAATATACTCCGGCGCATTAGGCACCTGTTCGAGCTTTTGACGGATATGACGGATATGCACATCAACCGTCCGGGAATCACCGGCATAATCGTAACCCCAGATTTGTTCCAGCAGGTATTCGCGAGAAAAAACTTTTCCCGGCTCACTGGCCAGAAAACGCAACAATTCAAATTCTTTTGGAGTTAGCTCCTGCTTGATGCCGTCCACGGTAACCAGGAAACGTTCCTGGTCAATCACCAGCCGCCCGCGAACCAGCCTTCCTCCCGAAGAGCGGGTACCCCGGCCTTTGTCTTCCGCAGACGCCCGT
>NZ_JBNATZ010000024.1:0-12919 GCF_049701015.1 Desulfofundulus sp. | reverse complement strand
AACCGCGCTTTAACCCGCGCCACCAGCTCCCGCGGGCTAAAAGGCTTGGTGACGTAGTCATCGGCCCCCATTTCCAGGCCCAGGACCTTATCCAGCTCTTCTCCCCGGGCACTGATCATGATCACGGGAATATGCCGGGTTTCCGCCTCCTGCTGCAAGGTACGGCAGACCGCCAGGCCATCCTGTCCCGGCAACATGACATCCAGAAGGATCAGGTCGGGCCGCTGAGAGCGCGCCATTTCGATGGCAGTATTCCCGTCAGTGGCGGTTATTACCTGGTAACCTTCCTTTTCCAGGTTAAAACGGAGCAACTCCACAATATGCTCTTCATCATCCACAACCAGGATCCTGGACACAATCCCCCTCCTTCCGCGACCGGCTAAATCAACATGATCAGGGCAGCCATCCTGCCAGTAAGGCCGCCACTCCCCCGGTAGGAGAAAAAAAGGTCCTGCCGGCAACAGGTACAGATACGCGATATAAAAATATTACCCGGCTCAAGGCCGGCTTCCATCAGAATGCGCCGGTTGGCCTCCCAGAGATCGAGCTGCCACCTGCCGGAGCGATTGGGAACAAGGATGTCCCGCCAGAATGAATAGCGATCTTTAAAGCGGTCAACGACAGGAGTATCCACTTCATAACAACAGGGGCCGATGGAGGGGCCGATACCCGCCAGACAATCCCCGGGGCGGCTGCCAAAGAACCGCCCCATGGCCTGTACTGTTTTACCCGCGATCCCCAGATAAGTCCCCTTCCAACCGGCATGGGCCAGCCCCACGACCCTGCGGACCGGGTCCAGAAGGAAAACCGGCACGCAATCAGCATAATAACTGGACAATGGCACCAGGCGCTCGCCGGTAATCAGGGCATCCGTTGCGGGCAGGGCATCCTGTGCCGCCCGGGCTCCGCGGCCGCGGTGAACTTTCCCTACCACCGCCACCCGGTCCCCGTGGACCTGTTCACCGGCCACCAGGTGTTCAGGAGCCATTTCCAGATCCCGGCAGACCCGCTCCCGGTTGGCCAGTACACGGTGCGGGTCATCACCCACATGAAAGGCCATATTTAAAGTGGCGTATGCTCCCGTGCTGACACCACCATGACGGGTGGTGAAACCATGACTGACAAGGCCGGTGTTCAGGAAGGCTTCCCAGAGCAGGTACTTGGCCGTCCCTTCTTCTCTCCACAGGTAGCCTGGCACGGAAATCAATCCCTCCAACAATTCGAGAAAATCCCCAATTACAACATAATTATAACCGTTACGCACTCTCTCAGGCAATCTAATTAACTGGCCTGCTTCTGAATGGATGCCAGCAGGGCATTCAGATGCTCCAGATGCTCCATAATTTTCTGGTAATGCCCCCTGGCCATTCCGCCAGCCAGCAGATCCTGAATACGGGCTGCCACCGCATTGTAAGCCCGGCGCAGTTCTTCCTCGCCAACCGGTGAAACCGGAGTGAGCTGCACTTCTTCCTCAAACACGGGCATATGCACAGGGAACCCGTAGCGCCGGGCAATTTCCTGTGCCAGAGCGTTCATGGTCAGAGGCTCCCCGTGTACCAGGAATACTCTGGCAGGCGGTTTCTGCAGGTGACCCAACCATTCCAGCAACCCTTCTCTATCCGCATGGGCCGAAAAACCATCTATACTCCTGATATCAGCCCGTACGGCCACTTCTTCCCCGTGTATGCGCACAAATTTCGCCCCGTCTTTTATCTTCCGGCCCTTGGTCCCGGGAGCTTGATAACCGACAAAAAGAACGGTGCATTCGGGACGCCATAAATTGTGGCGCAGGTGGTGTTTGATCCGGCCGGCCTCACACATGCCACTGGCCGCAATGATGATAGCCCCGCTCTTAATTTTGTTTAAGGCCATCGATTCTTCAGTAGTACGAACGAACTCAAGGGCATCCATGTTCAGGGGATTCTTGCCCCGGGCTATTAGCTCCTGCGTCTCCTGGTCAAAATAGGGGGTATACTTTTTGAAAACTTCCGTGGCCGCCACGGCCATCGGGCTGTCAATATAAATCTTCATGGGCGGGAAACGGTTGTTGGTGATCAGGAGATTGAGATCATAAAGTAAATCCTGGGTACGCTCAACGGCAAAGGCGGGAATAATCAAATTGCCACCCTTACGATATGTCTCCCAGACAATATCGTGGAGCAAATTTAAATGATCCTCCTGGCCCGAGTGCAGACGATCACCATAAGTGGATTCCATGAAAACATAATCAGCACACTCGACCGGCAAGGGATCTTTAAGGAAGGGCTGATTCTTTTTGCCCAGATCACCGGTAAAAAGAAGTTTGGTTTCCTGTTGCCCCTCCTTGACCGTCAGTTCCACCATAGCTGAACCAAGAATGTGTCCAGCCTCCAGAAAGCGTACGCTGATTTCGCTGGTAAGATTTACCGTCTGATCGTATTCCACGGGTTGGAAAAAACCCATGGCGCGGTGAGCGTCTTCAACGTTATAAATCGGCTCTATCAGGGGGCGGCCGGCCCGGGCTGCTTTACGGTTAAGCCTTTCGACTTCCATTTCCTGAATATGTCCGCTGTCCGGCAACATAACAGCACACAGGTCAATGGTCGCCGGGGTTGCCAGCACCTTGCCTCGAAAACCATGTTTGACCAGCTTGGGAATTAAACCGCTATGATCAATATGAGCATGAGTAAGCAAAACATAATCAACGGTAAAAGGTGACACGGGAAAAGGCTGATAGTTGCGCTCCCTCAGAGCACGGGGCCCCTGAAACATGCCACAATCCACCATCAACCGGCTGGACCCGGCTTCTAAAAGAAAGCAGGAACCCGTAACTGTTTGGGCAGCACCCAGAAAACGAATACGCATTTAACTCCCCCTAACTGTACAAATCAATTTTTGAGTTATTCCCTTTCAACATGGTCAATCCCTTCTGAACACAGTGAAAAAGGTCTTCCTTGACAGGTTCCGGGTAACGGCGTAAGCTAGAAATAGCCGGAAGTCCGGCTGCGAATGGGGAAAGGGGTGTTACGGAATGCCTATTTATGAATTTCGCTGCAACACCTGCGGACACCGCTTTGAAAAATTATGCTCGCTGGGAGAGAGTGGTGAACACCAGGTATGCCCGGCATGCCGGGCAACCGGCGCAAACCGGGTGATGAGCAGTTTTGCCTCCCCGGGCAACCGGGATGCCGGGAGTGGCAGCAGCGGTAGCAGCAGCTGCAGCGGGTGTGCCGGAAAAAGCTGCGCCACCTGCGGACATTAAAAGAGGGGGTTTTGAACCCCCTCTTTCGTTATACCGGACATGAACCCCACGAAGCAATGACCACCCGGCCGGAAGCCAGGGAAGCATGTACATCGATAATGCGCTGGTTGCTGGAACCGCGGAAGGGCAATGATGGATCCCTTTTCTCTTTAATATACGGGCCGTCAACAATATAATCGGAGAGCTCCAGCAAATCTCTTACCGCCCCATCCCATTTAGCGAGCTCAAGAAGCTCCTCCCAGGTATAACCCGTGTAAGTGATCACATCCCGGCCCAGGACACGAACCTCCCGGGCCAGACAGGCCAGGGCACCCGCCTGCACAAAGGGCTCACCCCCGGAAAAAGTCACCCCTTTTAAAAGGGGGTTTTTTTGAACCATATCCAGAACTTCTTCCACCTCAACCGGGGTACCTCCAGCCGGATCCCAGGTATGAGGATTATGGCAACCAGGACAACGATGAGGACAGCCCTGAGTGAAAACCACCAGCCGCAGGCCCGGCCCGTCCACCACGCTTTCCTTAATTATCCCGGCTACACGCAACTGCATTGAAAACCTCTCCCTGCCAAGTATCTAACTCAAGCTGTGAGGTAAACGGTCGTTCAATTCCGCAACCTTGCTGTCGTTGAAACGGTCCACGGTGGAAAGGTAACCGGTAATCCGCCGCACCCGCCGGATGAATGCAGAACCACAGCGGGGGCAAGTGTTTTCGTTGATCACGCCCATCAAGTTACAGCCAGTACAGAAGTCCACCGGGAAGTTAATGGCCGCATAACCCATGTCACTCGCTGCCATGTGGCGGATGAGGGTTTCCACTGCCTCGGGGTTATGTACCGGTGGTGAAGCCATTTCTACATAGCTGATGTGACCAGCATTGCAGTACTTATGATAGGGTCCCTCCAGCCTGATCTTCTCAAAGCTGCTGATGGGATAATAGACGGGGATGTGGAAGGAGTTGGTATAATATTCCCGGTCCGTCACCCCGGGGATAATGCCGAACTCCCGCCGGTCTATGTGTACAAACCGCCCGGAAAGCCCCTCGGCGGGTGTAGCCAGCAGAGTGTAGTTCAGGTCATATTCCTCACAGGCCTCATCGATCCGCCTGCGCATAAAGGCCACAATCTCCTGGCCGAGGGCCTGAGATTCTTCACTCTGGCCGTGATGTCGGCCGGTTAGAGCCACCAGGGTTTCAGCCAGACCGATAAAGCCCATAGCCAGGGTACCGTTGACAATGGCAGGCTCGATACAATCGTCCTCTTTCAATCCTTCCGACCCCAGGTAAATACCCTGACCCATGACAAAGGGCATGTCCTTGACCTTAAGCCTGGCCTGTACGCGGAAACGGTGGTAAAGCTGCCTGATTACCAGGTCCATAACCTCCGACAAAAGCGCATAAAACCGCTTAAGGTTTCGCTCAGCCTTTATACCCAGCCGGGGCAAGTTAATCGTGGTGAAGGACAGGTTCCCCCTGCCCGGCGTGACCTCCGGCCCTCGCCTGTTGGCCATCACCCGGCTGCGGCACCCCATATAGGCCACCTGATCCCCGTAAGGGCGGTTGAAAGAGGAGTCCATAAAGGCAAAGGAAGGATTTAAACGTTTACTGGCTACCCGAATGGCTAGCTGAAATAAATCATAATTAGGATCACCTTTTTCGAAGTTAACCCCCTTCTGGAGACGGAAAATAATATTGGGGAAAATAGGGTTCTCCCCACGCCCTAACCCGGCCTCATATGCCAAAAGCAGGTTACGCGTGACCTTTCGACCGGCCTCGGAAGTATCGGTGCCCAGATTGATACTGGAAAACGGCACCTGGCTTCCTGCCCGGGAGTGCATGGAGTTGAGGTTATACACCAGAGCTTCCATGGCCTGGAATGTTTCATTCTCATCGGCACCTTCCACAAAGGGAGCCATTTGACGGTCAAAGAAGGGAAAGGACTGACCGCCGAACATGTCGTTCTGTGAACTCTGCAGGATGATGGCCGCCAGAGCAGTAGCCGAGGTGGGCCGTTTCGGCGGCCGGATATACCCGTGACCGGTATTGAATCCTTCACTCAAGAGCCTGTCCAGGGGGAGCTGCAAACAGTTTAAAGTTTTGGCGTACCAATCAAGGTCGTGGATGTGAATGTCCCCCCTCATATGGGCGTTGGAAAAATCCTCGTCCAGAAGGCGGGTGAGGTAATATTTCTTACTGGCTGCGCTGGCAATCTGCAACATTTTGGCCGAGGGGGAGTTGCCCACATTTGCATTTTCCCGGTTGGTTTCCGCCAGGATCTCTTCCACCGCATCCATTAAGTCACCCTTCGCTTCACGGATGCGGGTCCGCTTGTCCCGGTAGAGGATGTAGGCCTTAGCCGTACGGGCATGGCCGGCTTCAATGAGAACCTTCTCCACCACGTCCTGAACATCTTCCACGCCGAAGACCTGTCCGTTGTACTTCTTTTTGAGCATCTTGAGAACCTCAATGGTGAGCTCCATAGCGGTCTGCCGGTCCTCGCCCCCTACCGCCCGGGCAGCTTTAAAGATGGCGTCGGTAATTTTGGTCTCATCGAAGGGCACTTCCCGCCCATCCCGTTTGCGGATAACCTTGAACAAATTCGCTACCTCCTATAACCGGGGTTTGTACAAAATCCTCCAGCCCCGGTTCAAATCTATCTTTAATAAAAGTCAACTAATACTTTTTTGACAGGCGCTGGATTTCCCGCAGAAATTCCTGCACATCCCTGAACTCCCGGTAAACCGAGGCAAAGCGTACATAAGCCACTTCGTCCAGAATGCGCAGCCGTTCCATGATCATCTCACCGATTTGCCGGCTGGAAACTTCGAGCTCCGCTGTGCTGCGCAGCATGCGTTCCACTTCGTCCACCAGGGCCTCCAGCGAAGACATGGATACAGGACGCTTTTGACAGGCCTTGACCAGCCCGGTCAGGAGTTTATTGCGATCAAAGACCTCCCTCCGTCCGTCCTTTTTCACCACCACCAGGGGGAGCTCATCCACCCGCTCGTAAGTAGTAAAACGCCGGGAGCACCCCGCACATTCCCTCCGGCGGCGAATGGAATACCCGTCCTCTGCCGAACGCGAGTCCAGTACCCGGCTTTCCGAAAAACCGCAAAAGGGACAGCGCACGCTGCGTCACCACTCTTTCCCAGCACGACCGGCCATAAAACACCACACGCTTTAGCATATCTAGTGCATCCGGCTCAAATATTATACTATATATAGAAAAAGTTGAAAAGGGTACCTCTGGCGAAATAACAAACGATTTCCTCTTTGTTTATCCGCCAGAGGTACCCTTTTCACTTTTTTTCCGCTCAATGCTTGTCCTATTTTTTTCAATCCAGGATGGAACTTCCCGGACAGAAAACGGTAATACCGGAAGTTGCTTAAAAATAACGCTCTTTGCCGCTACCCGGAAGACCGCCTTCAGGCCGCACTTCAGTAATGTCTCGAAGGTCGATTAAAATTACATCCAGACCAATTTTCTTAATCTTGTGCCAGGGGACAACAATCTCCTCTTCCCGGCCGAATAACCCTAAAAGGCGATTTCCCTGACCGGGTAAAATAATGGCACTGATACGTCCCTGTTCCAGGTCGATGTCAATATCCTTAATCGGCCCCATACGTCGCCCATCGGCAATATTAATCACTTCCCGCATGCGTAAATCCGATACCTTTACCATTGCCTGCACCCCCCTGACATATTATATGCTCCCGGAGTGACAGGCTGAACCGCAGGAGGTAAGGCGCGGACAGAGCATAAACTTACATCTCAACCCGTACTATGGTCTGGCCAATGGCGTTCCAACCAGCCTTGCGCGACGGCAAAGAAATCCAGGATACGGAAGCGAAATTCCACGGGTGCAGCGCCAGAAGAATCCGCCCTTAAAGCATGAACACCTTCTTTGCCACCCGTCCGGTTAGCGAAACCCAGAGTGGCTACGGCGGGAGGACCGGTCCACTTGAAAGCCGGTTCCGCTGAATCCGCCGCGGCACCAACTTTCCGTTCCTCCCCGCCCTCACCCGCTGTGGACAAAGGCTCCTGGGAATGCTTTATTCCAGAGCTGGAACGGGTCATGTCCTCCCGTTCAACGGTGGATGCCCCGGCCGCACTGTGGAAATCTACAAAACAGAGGGGTGGGAACAACACGCACCACCAGTTTGCTCCCGCGCCCCGGCCGATAACCACCCGGACCGCTTCGTACTCACCTGCGGGCAGAGTCAGGTCGTGCACTTTTCCGCAACCCGTATCAGCCACGTGATAAGTCCTGGTTGGAAAATGGTAATGACCAAGGGAAACAGTGACCGGATAATCTTTCCCCGCGTTGCGGATTACCTGCCTGGCCAGCTGCTCCATGTAATCCAGGTTAGACCGGGCAATATTTCTGGCTTCTTCAATATTACGGGCCTGCTGGAAGCGAGACCTCATGGCCTGGACAAGTACATCCCGTACCCGGTATTTTAGCGCCTGGTCGGCAGGCGAATCACTGTTTGCAATAACATGAAAACGGATAAGGTGATCGGGACGGTAAGGGTTGACCATGGAAGCCCTGTACCAGCCCCAGCCTGCCAGTATGGCCACTGCCAGCAGGCCTGTAACCCAAAAGCTAGGCCGCCTTGGCAACTGCATTTCTCATTCCCCCATCACTTAACTGCAAAATAACAGCTTTATTCCTAGTTTTACCCGTAATTCGACAGTTTAAACCTCAAGTAATGGGGGATCAAAAAGCAAAGCCCCGGTAACCCGTCCGGGAGCCAGAAGGGAAAACACCTGCCACTGGAAAGTATTAATGAGACACTTATTATAAGTATTTGCGCATATTATTTAAGGCAGCTTTCTCAAGTCGAGATACCTGCGCCTGGGATATACCAATCTCTTCCGCCACCTCCATCTGAGTTTTACCTTCGTAAAAACGAAGGGTGAGAATAAGTTTTTCGCGATCACTCAATCTCCTCAAGGCATCCCTTATGGCGATGCCTTCCAGCCAGTTCTGATCGTGGTTCTTTTCGTCCTTAATCTGATCCATGACAAAAATGGGATCTCCGCCGTCATGATAGATGGGTTCAAACAGGGAGATGGGTTCCTGGATGGCGTCCAGGGCAAAAACTATTTCTTCCCGGGGTAACTTCAGCTCACTGGCAATTTCATTTATAGACGGCTCACGGGAATACTTGTTGACCAGGTTATCTCTAACCTGCAAAGCTTTGTAGGCAACATCCCTTAAGGAGCGGCTTACGCGAATGGAATTGTTGTCCCTTAAATAACGCCGGATTTCACCTATAATCATGGGAACGGCATAGGTGGAGAACTTGACATTCTGGGAGAGGTCAAAATTATCAATAGCCTTCATTAATCCAATACAACCCACCTGAAAGAGGTCGTCCACATATTCACCGCGGTTGGTAAACCGCTGGATTACTGAAAGGACCAAGCGCAGGTTACCGTTAATCAACCGGGTTCGGGCTTCCTGGTCTCCGTTGTGCATTGCTTCGAACAACTGGCGCATCTGTGCCCCTGTTAACAGGGGGAGTTTCGAGGTGTTCACACCACTGATCTCTACCTTGTTCACCAGCATGGAAGACCGCCCACCTCTTTTCAAGATCTTATGCGTTTGGTCATAACCATTATTACCCCGGCCCTCTGGCTTTATACATGGATAGTACGTCCACTCGAACCGCCGGAGTTTATAAAAATCCTCCAGGCATTTCCTTTGAAGACCAAAAAAAACCCGGCGGAATGTGAGGTCGAAATCACTCTATTCCAGCCGGTGCATTTCTTTCTTCAAGCGCTTGATAATCCTTTTTTCCAGCCTCGAAATGTAGGACTGGGAAATACCAAGTAAATCGGCCACCTCCTTTTGAGTTTTTTCAACGCCGTTGTTCAACCCGAACCGCAGTTCCATAATTTTTCGTTCTCTGCCACTCAATTTGTTCAGGGCCATATATAAAAGTTTCTTATCTATCTCTTCCTCAATGTACTTATAAATAATATCATTTTCCGTACCAAGTACGTCGGAAAGTAACAGCTCATTGCCTTCCCAGTCAATATTCAGGGGCTCGTCAAAGGATACCTCAGCCCGGGTTTTATTGTTACGCCGCAGGTACATAAGGATTTCATTTTCAATACAGCGGGAAGCGTAAGTAGCCAGCTTGATTTTTTTGCCAGGGTCAAATGTGTTTACCGCCTTGATTAACCCGATCGTGCCTATGGAAACCAGATCCTCTATCCCCACGCCGGTATTTTCAAACTTGCGCGCTATGTAAACCACCAGACGAAGGTTACGTTCAATGAGAACAGTACGTACGGCGTCGTCCCCGGACTCCAGTTTGTTAATCAGAAAAGATTCCTCATCGTTGGAAAGGGGTGGCGGGAGTGTCTCGCTGCTGCCCACGTAATGGATTTCCCGCTGAGAGCCAAGCCAGGACGCCAGCCTAATAAGCAACAAGCGGCATTGCCATTTCAGTTGCACAATTTTCGGCAAAGACATAGTATATCCCACCCCACCTTGAAGTTGCTCCCGGTTCGTCAGGCCGCCCTGACCAGAGCCGGATGTACCAGTGCCTGGTAATTTCCCAGGGAATGTCTGTAAATACCTACAACCACCTTGTTAACTCCAATACTCCCACCCTCCTGGAGAACTTCCACCCGATCAGGACGAATGCCAATCAACATTCCCTGCTCCTGGCCTACGGAGCGAAAGGGAATCAGACAGAGGCGAGCCACCCAATCGGTTCCGGCCATCGCAGACAGCAGTGAAGGGGCTCCTCCATCTCCCGCCTCCTCAAAAATTTTTCTCAAGGACGGAGGCAAAATGGGCAATATGGCACCATACTCCACAACAATCACCGGGTAACCGGTAAGGGGGTCCCTTAAACCGTTACCCGTGTCCACCAAACCATTCACCTCTACCCTCCGACCTCCCACCTCCACTACCAGAGAAACACGGTGGGTCTGCTGGTGCAACCGTGATTGCAGCAACAGATTCAGTACACGCCCTCCCCCCACCAGGGTTAAAAGAGCAAGCAACAGACCGGACCAGAAATGGTGCTGGATAACACGCAACATTTGATATAGTGCGGCGGCTGAATTGCTGTTGGCATAGAGAAAATAAATAAAACCCAGCCACATGCCTCCCAGGGCAAAAGAAGAAAGGTAAAAAAAACCCAGGCAGGCAAGCAATCTTTTGAGGGGTAAAGGTGCAAAAGCAATAAATACCATAAAACACGAAATTAAGATTTTTAAAGGAAGACTGAATAACTGGTTGAAACCGGGTATAAAAAAGAATAAAGCGTATATACTGCCCAGGGTGCTTGATAATATCAGCCGCAGGAAACTCACCCTCACCTGTGATAGTCGACCGGCCGTCCACAACAAGATACAATTTAGCAGCATATTACCTGCCAGGACCTGATCCACATAGACAACATAGCCAGTCATCAAGCCCACTCCCACCTGGCCATGCACAGCCCTCTACCATTTTATGGCCTTCCCCAGACCTTTATGACAACCTTAAATCCAGGGATAAAAGAATAGTCCGGTTTTTATTATACAACACCGGACTGGTAATTTATGTCATTTCATGTTTTAGGGTCTTGTCTTTTTTCTCTTATTCTCCGGACCCCGTTCAGGATCTACCAGGCGCTGGGTACCCCTTAGGCGGTCCAGATCCTCCTTGCGATTTCCCTTCACTTCCACAGTTTTCTCTTGCTCGGGATGTTCCAACTCTCATCTCCTCCCTTTTTTTATTGTGCGCAAAAAGCAAAAAAGCCATGTCTTTAAGACTGGCTTTTGTCAAAAATACGTGTCCATATCCTTCTACTAGCTGCGTCGGCGCAAAAAGGCTGGGATGTCCAGGTCGTCGTGGCTTGTGAAGGGTTTAATTTCCAATTCATCTTTCACCCGTTCTTTTTTGACTACTTTTTGGTCAAAACCGGTAGCAATAACTGTTACCCGCACTTCATCTTCCATACGCTCATCGATAACAGCACCAAAAATAATGTTGGCTTCGGGGTCGGCAGCCTGGGAAATAATTTCCGCCGCCTCATTTACCTCAAAAAGGCCCAGGGAGGTACCGCCGGTGATATTTAAGAGCACACCCCTCGCCCCTTCAATGGAAGTCTCCAGCAAGGGGCTGGAAATAGCCATGCGAGCAGCCTCGGTCGCCCGATTTTCGCCACTGGCCACACCGATTCCCATGAGGGCAGAGCCGGTATCTTTCATAATTGTTTTTACATCGGCAAAATCCAGGTTGATTAAACCGGGAACGGCAATCAGGTCAGAGATACCCTGCACACCCTGGCGCAGAACATCATCAGCTATGCGAAAGGCCTCTACAATGGATGTATGCTTATCGATAACCTGCAGGAGGCGGTCGTTAGGAATGGTGATAAGAGTATCCACCTTGCCCTTCAGGTTTTGGATGCCCATCTCTGCCTGATTCATCCTCTTTCTTCCCTCAAAGGTGAAAGGTTTGGTTACCACCCCTACAGTCAACGCCCCAAGCTCCTTGGCCACCTCAGCTACCACTGGTGCAGCCCCGGTACCGGTACCGCCCCCCATCCCGGCTGTCACAAAAACCATATCTGCACCCTTTAAAGCCTGGATGATATCATCGCGGCTTTCTTCAGCGGCTTTCTGCCCAATTTCCGGATTAGCACCGGCACCGAGCCCTTTGGTCAACTTGGCGCCAATCTGAATTTTGTTGCTGGTTTGGGCCAGCTGGAGGGCCTGGGCATCGGTGTTAACAGCGATAAATTCCACCCCCCGCAAACCGGCCATGATCATCCGGTTAACGGCATTGTTCCCTGCCCCTCCCACTCCGATAACCTTAATATTGGCAAACTGGTTGTTCTCGAGCTCAAAGTCAAGCATGATTATCCCCCTCTATGGTTTCTTGAGCCAAAGGCTTAACCGTCAATGCCGCCCCCATGGAGGTAATTCCGGCGTAAATGGGCAAAAATTTGTCTCATCCCCCGTGGCCCGAACCGGAACTCTCCGGCTGCTACCGCCAGCCTCTGGTTTTCCCGCCTGGATACCCATGTTACTGCATGCCTGGCCAGAAAACGGGCTGCCTGACTTTCTGGCTCCGCCGAAGCTAAGCGGACGGGTAGTTGTAAAACCCGGGAAGCCAGGTCTGCTAATCCTTTGAGACAGGAACCGCTACCTGTAAACACTACCCCCCCGGGCAATTCATTCCCCGGAGCGATCCTGGCAATGCTTTGCTTAATGAGATCCAGAATCTCCAGTACCCTGGATTCGATAATCTGCCTGATGACAGCCAGGCTGACTCGACGGGAAGCCAGGCCACCCATGCTGGGCAACTCTACAGAAAACCCTTCCTGCGGAAGGAGACCGATGTCGCGTTTCACCTTTTCGGCCGCTTCCAGGGAAGTCCTCACTCCAATGGCCAGGTCGCTGGTAATATGCTCACCGCCTACTGGAAGAACAGTCATATCTACAAGCGTCCCACGCTTAAAGACTGTAATCGCCGTAGTCCCACCGCCCAAATCTACGAGAGCCGTACCCAGTTCCTTCTCGACAGTGCTCAAAACCCCCTGTGCCACGACCAGCGAGTTGATTAAAACCTCGGATACCTGGTATCCTGCTTTTTCGACGGTTTTTATGAACTGAGTGACCATCTGACTATCTACGGTTACCAACCTTGCTTGCATTGATAGTCTGGAG